>NZ_JBEXUI010000032.1:0-96025 GCF_040614395.1 Nocardia sp. NPDC005998
CCGAAAACCATGGCAAAATCAAACGCCAGCAAAAGTATTTGCTGACTAAAATGTCCAGCCCCACCACACGGGGGTATGAGGAGCCGGAACCAAAATATATTTGGCACTGACATTCATCGACACACTATTGAGTTCTCAAAGAACACACGCACACACCATCTCGCAGGTTTAACCCCGGTCGATCGGTGAGGCAACTTATCAAGCTTAGCTCAGGCGGGAACCCGAATCAAAATCGGGGTCTCGTTCGAGCTAGTGTGATCGTCAGGCGCTCTACGTCCTACCTCGTTTCCCTGGTCCTTTGCTCAGCCTTTCGGCTCAGCGCGTCGGCCCCGGGTCGGTGTCCGTGTCGCTCTGACTCGAATAAAGTTACGTGTCGGCGTGCACGATGTCAAATCGCCTGGTCAGGAATGGTTTTCGACGAAACGAAATCGTCTCCTGCCGTTCACATGATCAATCCGCGGCGCCGACCCGCTCCACCTGACCACCCAATGCCTGCAGCTGCTCAACGAATTTCGGGTAGCCGCGGTCGATGTGGAAGACGTCGTGCACTTCGGTGGTGCCATCGGCAACCAGACCGGCGAGTACCAATCCGGCACCGGCGCGAATATCCGACGACCACACCGGCGCACTCGACAGCCGCGGAATTCCGCGCACCACCGCGTGATGTCCATCGGTCCGGGCATCGGCGCCCAGCCGGATCATCTCCTCCACGAAACGGAAGCGGGCCTCGAAGATGTTCTCGGTGATCATCGAGGTGCCGTCGGCAATCGCCGCCAGGCCAATGGCCATCGGCTGCAGATCGGTCGGGAATCCGGGAAAGGGCAGCGTCGAGAAATTGACCGCGCGCGGCCGATCGGCCTGAATCACCCGGAAACCGTCCGGTTCGAATGAAATGCGCGCACCGGCCGAACGCAGCTTGTCCAAGACGAGGGACAGGTGCTTGGGATTCACTCCGGTAACGCGGACATCGCCCATGGTCATCGCCGCAGCGATCCCCCACGTCGCCGCCACGATCCGATCACCGATCACCCGGTGCGTCGTTGGTGCGAGACGCTCGACGCCCTGAATGGTGAGCACCGATGTACCCGCCCCACTGATCCGCGCCCCCATCCGCACGAGCATGTTGCAGAGGTCGACGATGTCGGGTTCGCGGGCGGCGTTATCGATGACCGTTTCGCCCTCGGCCAGCACGGCCGCCATGAGGATGTTCTCGGTCGCACCCACCGAAGGGAAGTCCAGCCTGATCCGCGCGCCCTGCAGTTCCTCCGCGCGCGCGACGACACAACCGTGCTCGATTTCGCTGGTCGCGCCGAGCAGGCGCAGACCGGCCTGATGCATATCCAACGGGCGCGAACCGATCGCGTCGCCGCCCGGCAGTGCGACGACCGCACGATTGCAGCGGGCCATCAGCGGACCGAGTACGCAGACGGACGCGCGGAATTGCGTTACGGCCGGAAAATCCGCGTGGTACTTCGGCTCCGCGGGCGTGTTGATCGTGACCACCGAACCGTCGATAGCGACATCGCAGCCGAGACCGCGCAGCACATCACCCATCAACGGCACATCGAGGATGTCCGGGCAGTTCGTAATGGTGGTCGTGCCCTCGGCCAGCAAGGCAGCCGCCATCAACTTGAGGACGCTGTTCTTCGCACCCCCGACCGCGACCTCACCGACGAGTCGATTCCCGCCAGTAACCAAAAACCGTTCCATGCCGCCTCTCCGCGTATTCGGCGCACTATTGGTGCAAAGGATAGTTGCGTTGCGGGCCGCTGGTAGCGGTGCCGGGGTTATCTCCAGGTAGCTGGTCGGACTTCCCGAGTGTCCAGCAACTTTTTGCGAGCGTGTTGGGCGCCGGACGGTCGGTCGCGGGCTGTGTCCCGGGTCTCCCCAAGTTACCCACGTCTACACCAGATCAGTCGTGCGGGATTCGGATGGTGAAATCGCGTCGGTCGTTCAGTCCGATGTCTGCTCCCCACCAGGCTTCCACAGCACATCGCCACCCGGGTTGGCGGCTCGGCTCAGGATGAACAACAAGTCGGAGAGACGGTTCAGGTACTTCGCCGGAAGGATATTCGTATCGTCCGGATGCGCCTCGATCGCGGCCCAGGCGGAACGCTCCGCGCGGCGCGCAACCGTACGGGCGGTGTGCAGGAGGGCGGCCAACGGTGTGCCGCCGGGCAGAATGAACGAATTCAGTGCTGGCAGTTCGGCATTGAACTCATCACACCAGGCTTCGAGGCGGTCGATATAGGGCTGGGTGACGCGCAGCGGCGGGTACTTCGGCTCGGCGACCACCGGGGTCGACAGATCCGCACCCGCGTCGAACAGATCGTTCTGCACCTGCCGCAGTACCTTCAGCAACTCCGGCGCGGGTGCACCGAGCGCGATGGCCACGCCAATGGCGGCATTGGTCTCGTCACAGTCCGCATAGGCGATCAGCCGCGGATCCGTCTTTGCCACCCGGGAAAAGTCGCTGAGACCCGTCGTTCCATCGTCGCCGGTCCGCGTGTAGATCCGCGTCAGGTGCACACTCACATGGCCCACCCTATCGCTGCGAGCACACCCATATTTCAGCTAGCGGATTTCGCCTAGAGACCGGGCAGACGGCGGGTGCGATCCGACGGCCGGGATTCGACCCAGGATAGGAAGGCTGCCAATGAGCCACGGTCCAGGGCCAGTTCGTAATTGCCGTCATTATCCGAAACCGCGGTGACCGCGATCTCGTCGGTCATGATGTCGTATTCGTCACCGCGCGGGCCGCGCCGATCACCGATCTCGATGCCCTGGCGTCGAATGGTGGAGTCGGGACCCAGCTTGAGGCTGGAGAGTTTGTAAAAGACGAGCCGATCCTCGTCGTATCGGATCAGGCCGTGCCGCCAGCCTTGACCGCCGCGCGCGGGCAGCACCCGCAGGATCGCCGCAGTACCGCCTCGGCGCAACATGATCAGCCGATAGGTCGAAGCGAGCGCCAAGAGAACGAGCGTGAGCACCAGAATGATCAGGAGAACCATCCCGGTCTGCAATGCTGTTCGTCCCTTCGCTCCGCCGCCGTGCCGACGACACAATGTCCGATTGGCGGTGTTCGCGGGCCCTCCCCGCGGTTACGTAAGCTACCGCTTCCGAGCCCGAGCGCACACCGCCGTTTGGTCATTCAACCACGGCCCCGAGTTTACAAATGGCCGGGCCTTGTCTTTGCGGAATCGGACCCGGAAACGCCACTGTCGGCGGCGAAGACAACTTCACCGCCGACAGTGGCGAATGCAATCCCGATGCGGTGCTTACGCGTTCGCGTTCGCCTCGACCGCGCGCACCTGACCCTCGGCCGCCAACTTCGCTTCCACGGTCGCGTCGGCGTCGGCCAGCACCCGACGGGCCGCCTCGACGTCGATCTCGTCGGCGAACTCCGCGGACTCGGCCAACACCCGGACCGAGGTCGCGGTCACCGAGAAGAACCCGCCGTGCACCGCCGCGGTGATCCGCTCACCCTCGGTGGGCACGATGCTCACGATGCCGCCCTCGATCAGCTGGCCGAGCAGCGGCTCATGGCCCGCCAGGATGCCGATCTGGCCCTCGGTGGTCTGCGCGCTGACGAACGTCGCCTGGCCGGACCAGAGCAAACGCTCGACGGCGACGAGATCAACTGACATCTCCGACATGGGTGACTACTTTCCGGCGATCTTCTTCGCGGCCGCCTCGACGTCGTCGAGACCACCGCAGGAGTTGAACGCCTGCTCCGGGAAGTGGTCGAACTCACCCTTGCAGACGCGGTCGAACGCCTCGATGGTGTCGGTCAGCGGCACCACGGAACCCGGCTGGCCGGTGAACTTCTCGGCCACGATGAAGTTCTGGCCGAGGAACTTCTCCAGGCGACGGGCCCGGCCGACGAGGACCTTGTCCTCTTCGGAGAGCTCGTCCATGCCGAGGATGGCGATGATGTCCTGCAGTTCCTTGTACTTCTGCAGGATCCGCTTCACCTCGTTGGCGACCCGGAAGTGCTCCGCACCGACGATCGAGGCCTCCAGGATGCGGGAGGTCGAGGTCAGCGGGTCGACGGCCGGGTAGATGCCCTTCTGCGAGATCGGGCGGGAAAGCTCGGTCGTCGCATCGAGGTGGGCGAAGGTGGTCGCCGGGGCCGGGTCGGTGTAGTCGTCGGCGGGCACGTAGATGGCCTGCAGCGAGGTGATGGACCGACCACGGGTCGAGGTGATGCGCTCCTGCAGCTCACCCATCTCGTCGGCCAGCGTCGGCTGGTAACCGACGGCCGAGGGCATGCGGCCGAGCAGGGTCGACACCTCGGAACCAGCCTGGGTGAACCGGAAGATGTTGTCGATGAACAGCAGCACGTCCTGGTGCTGCACGTCGCGGAAGTACTCGGCCATGGTCAGGGCCGAGAGGGCGACGCGCATACGGGTGCCCGGCGGCTCGTCCATCTGGCCGAAGACGAGGGCGGTGTCCTGGAGGACGCCCATCTCTTCCATTTCCAGGTGCAGGTCGGTGCCCTCACGGGTGCGCTCACCGACGCCCGCGAACACGGACGTACCGGAGAACTCACGCGCGATACGCGTGATCATCTCCTGGATCAGCACGGTCTTACCGACACCGGCACCACCGAACAGACCGATCTTGCCGCCCTTCACGTACGGGGTCAGCAGGTCGATGACCTTGATGCCCGTCTCCAGGATCTCGGTCTTACCCTCGAGCTGGTCGAATGACGGGGGCTTGCGGTGGATGCCCCACTGCTCGCCGTCGCGGCCGAGGCCGGGGGTGTCGAGGCAGTCGCCGAGGGCGTTGAACACGTGGCCCTTGGTGATGTCGCCGACCGGCACCGAAATCGGCTTGCCGGTGTCGGTGACGGTGGCGCCACGGACCAGACCGTCGGTGGGCTGCATCGAGATGGTGCGCACGATGTTGTCACCGAGGTGCTGGGCGACCTCGAGGGTCAGGGTCTTGGCCACCGAGGTCAGAGTGATCTCGGCGTGCAGAGCGTTGAACAGCTCAGGGATCGAACCCCGCGGGAACTCGACGTCCACGACGGGGCCGATGACGCGGACGACGCGACCTGTTTTCGCGCCCGTCCGGCTCTCTTGAGTGACAGCTGCGGTCATTAGTTGGTTCTCTTCCATGTCTTATTTGCGGCCTTCGGGGGCCCTACGTGGTTACGCTGCGCTTCCGCCTCCGGGCCCTGACCTCAGGCCGCGGCAGCTTAGTCGCGGTCGGAGCTCGAAGCCAGCGCGTTCACGCCGCCGACGATTTCGCTGATTTCCTGCGTGATCTGGGCCTGCCGCACCGAATTCGCCTGCCGGGTAAGCACATTGGCCAGTTCGTTGGCGTTGTCGGTGGCTGCCTTCATTGCGGTGCGCCGAGCCGCGGACTCGGATGCCGCTGCCTCGAGCAACGATGAGTAGATGCGGGTGTTGATGTACTTGGGCAGCAGTGCCGCCAGCAACACATCGGCATCGGGCTCGAACTCGTACTGCGCGGTGAGTTCCGCGGTCGGCGAGTCGCTGAAGCTGTCCTCACCCATGTCGTAGTCTTCGTCGACGAAGCTGACCTGGATCGGCGCCAGCCGGCGCACCTCCGGGGTCTGGGTCAGCATCGAGACGAAACGGGTGTACACGATGTGCAGTTCGTCGACACCCTCGATATTGCCGGTCCCGTTCGGGGCGGGCACCTCACCCTCGGAGCCCGCCATGAAGGCGTCCACGAGGTGATGGCACGCGGCCGAGGCATCGTTGTACTTCGGCTGCTGGGAGAACCCGGTCCACGCATTGACCACCGGACGACTCCGGAAGGTGTAGTACGTGAGGCCCTTATTGCCCATCACGTACAGCACCGGCTCCTTGCCCTCGCCACGCAGGGTGACCATGAGCTCCTCGGCGCGCTTGAGCACGTTGGAGTTGTAGCCACCGCACATACCGCTGTCACTGGTGATCACCAGCACGGCGGCCCGGCGCGGGTTGGCCCGCTCCGTCAGCAGCGGGTGCGACAGACTCGTCGACGCACTCGCCAACTCGCTGAGCACCTTGGTGATCTCCTCGGCGTACGGCTTCGCGGCCGCAACCCTGGCCTGGGCCTTGGAGATTCGCGAGGTCGCGATCAGCTCCTGGGCCTTGGTGATCTTCTTGATCGAACTCACACCACGAATGCGGGAGCGCAATTCACGCAAGCTTGCCATCAGCGGTTCACACTCCCTTCAGTTCATTCGTGAGAATCGAATAGCGCATTGCTCGCTCGATTACTTCTCGACGTGCTTGCGGGTCACCGACAGCGATTCGACCTCTTCGTGGTCGAGTTCACCGGCGGCGGCCTCGTTCACGACGCGCGAACCGTCGGAAGCGAGGAAGCTCTGCTTGAACTTGTCGGTGGCCTCCTTGATCGCGTCGGCGGCGTCACCCTCGAGGCGCTTGCTACCACCCTCCAGGGCGTCGAACGCGCTCTGCGCGGTGCGGTGCAGGTCCTCCAGCAGTTCCGCGTTGAAGCGGCGGATGTCGGCGACCGGAACCGAGTCGAAGTAGCCGCCATCGACCAGGAAGATCGAGACGATCTGATCCTCGACCGCGACCGGCGTGTACTGGTCCTGCTTGAGCAGCTCGACCCAGCGCGCGCCACGCTCGAGCTGCGCCAGCGACGCGGCATCGAGGTCGGAAGCGAAGGCGGAGAACGCCTCCAGCTCGCGGTACTGCGCCATTTCCAGACGCAGCGAACCGGCGACGGTCTTCATGGCCTTGGTCTGGGCGGCGCCACCGACACGGGAAACCGAGGTACCGACGTTGATCGCCGGGCGGACACCCTTGTTGAACAGGTCGGACTCGAGGAAGACCTGGCCGTCGGTGATGGAGATGACGTTGGTCGGGATGAACGCCGAGATGTCGTTGGCCTTGGTCTCGATGATCGGCAGACCCGTCATCGAACCGGCGCCCATCTCGTCGGACAGCTTCGCGCAACGCTCCAGCAGACGCGAGTGCAGGTAGAAGACGTCACCCGGGTACGCCTCGCGGCCCGGCGGACGACGCAGCAGCAGCGAGATGGCGCGGTACGCCTCGGCCTGCTTGGTCAGGTCGTCGAACACGATGAGGACGTGCTTGCCCTGGTACATCCAGTGCTGGCCGAGGGCCGAACCGGTGTAGGGCGCAAGCCATTTGAAGCCAGCGGAGTCCGAGGCCGGTGCCGCGACGATGGTGGTGTACTCCATCGCGCCGTGCGCCTCGAGCGCGGACTTCACGCCGGCGATGGTGGAGCCCTTCTGGCCGATGGCGACGTAGATGCAGCGCATCTGCTTCTTCGGGTCGCCCGACTCCCAGTTGGCCTTCTGGTTCAGGATGGCGTCGATGCAGACCGCGGTCTTGCCGGTCTTGCGGTCGCCGATGATCAGCTGACGCTGACCACGACCGATGGCGGTCAGGGCGTCGATGGCGGTGATGCCGGTGGCCATCGGCTCCTCAACCGGCTGACGCTGCAGCACGGTCGCGGCCTGCAGCTCGAGCACGCGCTGCTCTTCGGCCTCGATTTCGCCGAGGCCGTCGATCGGCTGGCCGAGCGGGTTGACCACGCGGCCGAGGAACTTGTCACCGACGGGGACCGAGAGCACGTCGCCGGTGCGGCGAACCTGCTGGCCCTCTTCGATTTCCGCGAACTCACCGAGGATGACCGCACCGATCTCACGGTCCTCGAGGTTCAGCGCGACGCCGAGCACACCACCCGGGAACTCGAGCAATTCATTGGCCATCGCCGAGGGCAGGCCACTGACGTGCGCGATGCCGTCGCTGCAGTCGGTGACAACACCGACTTCTTCGATGGAGGTTTCCGGGGTGTAGCTCTGGGTGTAGCTCTCGATCGCGCTACGGATCTCATCGGTGGAGATCGTCAGCTCCGCCATAGTCTTCCTGCTCTCGCTGTCTGGTCTGAATGTCGGGGGTGGTGGGTGTCAGGCCAGAGCCCGACGCAGCCGTTCCAGTCGGCCGGTGGCGCTGCCGTCGATCAGGTCGTCGCCGACGGTCACAACGACGCCGGTCAGCAGACTCGAATCGACCTGCACGTGCACCGTGACCGGCTTGCCGTAGATGCGCTGCAACGATGCCGCGAGATGGTCCCGCTGCTGGTCGGTCAGCGCGACCGCGGCGCGCACATGCGCGACGATCTGGTCGCGCCGAGCGGCGGCGAGATCGGACAACTCGTCGAACGCTTCGCCGATGCTCGTCCTGGACCGAGTGACCACCTGGTCCGCAAGGGTCTGGGTGATGGACTCGGCCTTACCTGTGAGCAGCCGCTCGATCAGCGCGCGCTTGGCCTCCGTGGGCTTCACGCGATCCGAAAGTGCCTGCTCCAGATCGGGGTTGTCGCCGATGATCCGGGCCAGCCGGAACAACTCGTCCTCGACCGCCCCGAGCCGTCCGCTGTCGGCGGCCGACTCCAGCAGCGCCTCCTGGCCGAGCAACACCAGGGTGTCGACCAAATCGGCGGTGCGCGACCAGTTCTGGGCCACCGCGGTGGTCAGCACCGCCAGGGTGGCGGGGCTGACCTTGCCGCTGAAGACCCGTTCGCTGAGTTCGGCGCGCACCGAGCCGGGAACCGACACGTCCGCGAGCGCAACACGCAGCGAACGCTGGTCATCCAGCACGGCGACAACGGCGAACAGTTCCGACCCCGTTGTGGCCGCAACACTGTCGCTCCCGGTCAGAGCGGCCCGAAGTGCCTCCCGTGCCCGAGAGCTGGCCTCGCGGCTCGCTGCGTACATGCTTCTCACTTTCGCGTCGCTACCTTCCGACCCCGATGCTGGCATTCGACTGATCGAGTTCGGCGAGGAACCGATCGATCGATGCCGCCTGCTTAGCTTCGTCCGAAACCGACTGTCCGATAATCTTTTCGGCCAAATCGACGGCAGTTTTGCCAACTTCGGCGCGCAGCTCGGTCAGGATCTGCTGGCGCTGAGCTTCCAGCTGGCTGTGACCGGCGGCGACGATGCGGTCGCTTTCGGCCTGTGCTTCCGCGCGCATCTGCGCGAGGATCTGCTGGCCCTGGGTGCGTGCGTCCTCGCGGATGCGCGCGGCCTCGAGCCGGGCGTCGGCCAACTGCTGCTGGTACTGCTGCAGCGTCAGCTGGGCTTCCTCCTGCGCGGCCTCGGCCCGCTGGATGCCGCCCTCGATCTTGTCCGTACGTTCATCCAACACCTTGATAAGGCGCGGGATGACGTACTTGTAAAAGATGACGCCGATGATCGCGATGCAGACCACCGACCACACGATGTCGTAGGTCTCGGGGATGAGGGGATTGATGTCGTCCCCTGTCTCCGCGGCGAGCATAGAAAGCGTGTTCATGGCTATCTCAGAAGATGAAGCCGGCGACGAGGCCGATCAGCGCCAGGGCCTCGGTGAAGGCGATACCGAGGAACATGTTGGTGCGGATGGTGCCCTGCATCTCAGGCTGACGAGCGAGGCCCTCGATGGCCTTACCGACCACGATGCCCACACCGATGCCGGGGCCGATAGCGGCCAGACCGTAGCCGATGGCGCCGAAGCCCTTGAACTTCTCGGAGGTGGTTGCCGCTTCCTGGGCCAGGTACGCGAGGCTCATGAGTCTACTTTCCCTTTCTGTTGCTCACCCGCCGGTCGGCGTGGTGTAGCAGGTATTCGGTAGTTGTTCGGTCAGTGCGAATCAGCGTGTTGCGCGAGTCCGATGTAAACGGCCGTCAGCAGGGCGAAAACGTAGGCCTGCAGGAAGATGACCAGCATTTCGAACAGCGTGAACCCGAGTCCGGCGAGCAGCGAGAAGGGTGAGAACACCTTCATCCAGGCCGCCGCGTCGAAGAGGAAGAACCAGGTGGCGCTGAAGAACAGCACCAGCATGATGTGACCGGCCAGCATGTTGGCCATGAGTCGGACGGTCAGCGTGAACGGACGCAGGATGAACGTCGAGACGAACTCGATCGGGATCAGCAACACGTGCAGAGCGGGCGGAACATTCGGAACCACGATGCTGCTGCGCATATAGGTGACGAACCCGTACTTCTTGATACCCACGAAGTTGAACGCGAGGTACGCGATGAGGGCCAGCACCAGCGGCATGCCGATTCGGGCGTTCGACGAGATGTTCAGCCCCGGAATAGTGCCGGAGAAGTTGAGAAACAGAACCGCGAAGAAGATCGTCGCGATCAATGGGAGGTACTTGCGACCGGTTTCCTTACCGAGCACCTCTTCGGCAATCTGATCCTTGACGAACACCAGACCGGTTTCGGCGATGTTCTGCAGGCCGCGCGGGACGATGCGAGGATTGCGGAATGCCAGCACCATGACGAGCACCAGCACTGCGGTCATCAGCAGCCGGATCAGCATCAAACGGTCGAGTTCGAACGGCGTACCCTCGAACAGCACTGCTGGAGGGAAGAAGTCGGACAGCGATGGCGCGTGGAACTCGCCCGCCAAAGTGGTGACGCTCAGCGTTCTCTCCCGTGTTCGGGCCGCGGGTACGGTCATTCCCGCGGTTCGATCGGACATTGACGATCAATTGGGTCGACTCAGGTCGGCTCGAAATTCGTCAGCTGCTGTGCGGCAACCCGCATGGGCGTCTGTACGTAGTGTCGGCGACATCGTCGACATGCAGAACCGGAACCCATCGGAGCCCGGCACGGCAGTAAGCATAGCTGCCACCTGGCGGGATCTTGGTGATCCCCCCTTGCTTGGTCGCTTGCTTACCAACACTTTACCAAGTTATCTACGACAGCGTGTAGGTGGGTGGGATTATTGCTGCGCAGAAGGTGAATCGGACCTATCGGTCGGTACGTTTACATACGGAACCTTCTGTCGCAGAACGCCATACGTCTCCGCGCCGAGCACGACGAGCAAGGACCCGACCACCGTCAGGAACAATGCCATCCGGTCGTAGAAGTCGAAGCGCTGCAGCACCGCGATCACGATCATCGCGACCAGCAGCTTGCCCACCCAGCTCACCAACATGACCAGGCCTGCGGTGCTCGGCGGCAGCTTCGCGCCGAACAGCACCACGGCCGCGGTGGTGAGAATGAACCCGCCGCCGATGGCGGCGCCGAGCAGCGCGCCCCAGAGTCCGGACAAACCGGCCACCGCCGAGGCGATGGCCACCGACAACACCACCAATACCGCCAATCCGATCACGCCGTAGCGCAGCGCCGCCTTCAAAGGGGCGTCGGGACCGGGGATCGGATTAGTGAGACTCACGACCCGAACTTTACCTGGACCTTGCATTACGAATCCGCGGGCTCCTTGCGACGCAAGCCCGGTATCGCGGTCACCACCAGCGCGAAGACCAGCCCGCCCGCCATCATCAGCACGACGATCCGTCGATCATGGATCAGCGAAGTGCCGACGGCGCCGAACGCCAGTACGCCGACCCATAAATAGATCACCAGCACAACGCGGCGGTGCGAATGTCCGATCTGCAGCAGCCGGTGATGCAAGTGCATTTTGTCCGGTGTCGAGAAACTGACACCGGCGCGGACCCGGCGCACGATCGCCAGCAGCAGATCCAGTACCGGAATGAACATCACCGCACCGACCAGCAGCAGCGGCGAAAGCAGACCGACAATGTCGCGAGGTCCGTAGCCCGCCAAGTTGATTCGGCCCGAGGCGCCGGTCGACACCGCCGCCAGCATGAGCCCGATCAACATCGAACCGGAATCGCCCATGAATATCCGTGCGGGCGAAAAGTTGTGTGGCAGAAATCCCAGACAGGCGCCCGCCAGCGCGGCGGCGAGCAGGGCTGGTGGATAGGTGTCGACCGAACCGCCCTGGTTGTAGAGCAGGCCGACGGTGAATACGAAGACCGCGCCCGCGCAGATCAGACCGAGTCCGGCGGCCAGACCGTCGAGTCCGTCGACGAAATTCATGGCATTGACGATGGTCACGGTGATGCCGACGGTGACCAGACCGCCCTGGAGTGCGTCCAACACCACAGTTGTGTCGTTGAACGGGTTGTAGATGACGTACCAGCTCAGGCCCATGACCGCCATCACACCGGCGGCGGTGACCTGACCCGCGAATTTGGTCAGCGCATCCAGGCCCCACCGGTCGTCGACGATGCCGACGACCACGATGATCGTGGCCGCGACCAGCACCGCCGGAATATCCGGCGCGTAATCGAAACCCCTTCGCAGCGCGGGCAATTGGTGCGCGAAGAGGACAGCCCCGACCACCCCGACGTACATGCCGACCCCGCCCATCCGCGGAATCGGTTTGACGTGCACATCGCGCTCACGCGGTACCGCAACGGCACCGAATGCGATGGCCAGCACCCGAATTCCGCCGGTCGCGAGAAAGGTCACCGTCGCCGAGATGAGAATCACGAGCAGCAGCTCGCGCAACGGAACTACAGCACCCGAACCGATCATCCGATTATCTGATCCGCCATACGATCACCGCGTCCCGAGGTCACCGGGTCGCGACGCTGGTCAGCGCCTCCGGGGACATCCCGAGCACATCGGCGATATCGCCGACCGATACCGCGCCCTCGCGCAGGATCCGTGGCTGATCCGCGGTGAGGTCGACGATGGTGGAGGCGACCGCGTGTTCGGCCGGGCCGCCGTCGAGGTAGACCCCGACCAGATCGCCGAGCTGATCACGCGCCTCGGCGGCGGTCTTGGCAGGCGGCTGCCCGGAGATATTGGCACTCGAGACCGCGAGCGGGCCGACCTCGCGCAGCAGTTCCAGCGCGACCGGATGCAGCGGCATCCGCAACATGACCGTGCCGCGCGTATCACCGAGGTCCCATGCGAGCGAGGGTGCTTGCTGCACAACAAGACTCAGCCCGCCGGGCCAGAATGCCCGGATCAGTTCGCGAGCCTGCGGGCGCACCGAGAACACCAGGCCGTCGATCGTGTGCCAGGAACCGACCAGCACCGGTACCGGCATATCCCGACCGCGCCGCTTCGCGGCGAGCAGTTCGCTCACCGCGGTCGAATCGAATGCGTCGGCGGCTAGGCCGTACAGCGTGTCGGTAGGCAGCACGACCAGACGTCCGGATTTCAGGGCGCTGGTGGCCGCGGTCAGTCCGGCGGCGCGCGAGTCGGCATCCGCGCAGTCGTAGACGGTACTCACGGCCCCCATCCTGTCACGCTCCCCCGCCTCCCCGAATACTCAGGCCATACTTTTGGGCGTTCCCGACGAGTTACCCATGTACTCACGAAATCAGTTGTCACCGTCTTCTTCGGGCTTCGCCCTCGGAAGTTCAACTGCGGGTCGCGGCGACGAAACGGGGCTTATCTGCAAGGTCGGGGTGTTCGACGATGTCGGTGAAATCACCCTGTTCGGCCAGGAGCGCGGCGAGATCGGAGCCGTTGGTGTCATCGTGTTCGATGGCACAGGAGCCGCCGGAACGCAGCAGGCGGGTGATGGTGGGCAGCATCTGCCGGATGACGTCCAGTCCGTCCGGACCGCCGAAGAGGGCCAGCCGCGGGTCGTGATCGGCGACCTCGGGATCGAGTTCGGCGTCTTCGGGGATGTAGGGCGGATTGGCGACGATGAGATCGACCCTGCCATTGAACTCGGTGAGCAGATTCGGGTCGGTGACATCGTCGGCGTAGAGGGTGATCGGCGTATCGCCCTCGGCAATGCGCACGTCGGCATTGCGGCGTGCCCACTGCAGGGCCGCGGGATCGATCTCGATCGCGTGCACGTCCGCATCCGGGCGGGCCTGGGCGATGGCCAGCGCCAGCGCGCCGGATCCGGTGCAGAGGTCGAAGACCACCGGTGCGTGATCGTGTGGCAGCGCCTCCAATTGCGCCAGTGCCCAGGCGAACAGCAACTCCGTCTCCGGACGCGGGACGAAGACGCCGGGACCGACCGCCAGGTCGATCTCGCCCATCGATACGGTACCGGTCAAGTGCTGCAATGGAATTCGCTCCGCGCGCCGGGCGACCAGTGCGCGGTACTGCTCGATCACCTCGGGGGTGACCAGGGGTGTCAGTGCCAACCGGGTCCGTTGCACGCCGAGCAGATGGGCAGCCAGATGTTCGGCATCGGCCTGCGGACTGTGCACGCCCGCGGCGCGCAAGGTCTCGACGGCTTGGTTGATGGCCGGGCGCAATGCCACGCGAGTTCCGGACATGGTGTCGACACTCCCCGTTCTTGGCGTACCCGGTGCGCTACCCATGTTGTCACCGAGTCGGTTGATTTCTCCGGAACATCGGGCCGGTGCCGTCGACTATTCGGCCGCCATGCGCGCTTCGCGATCCGCCTTCCCCAGCGCATCCAGGAGCGCGTCCATATCGCCGTCCAGCACGGCGTCGAGGTTGTGCGCCTTGAAACCGATGCGATGATCGGCGATCCGGTTCTCCGGGAAGTTGTAGGTGCGGATGCGTTCGGAGCGGTCCACCGTGCGGATCTGGCTGGCCCGGCCCGCCGCAGCCTCCTGATCCGCCTGCTCCTCGGCCAGTGCCTGCAGCCGGGCCGCGAGCACCTGCATGGCGCGGGCCTTGTTCTGCAGCTGGGAACGCTCGTTCTGGCAGGTCACGACGATGCCCGAGGGCAGGTGGGTGATGCGGACCGCGGAGTCGGTGGTGTTGACGCCCTGGCCGCCCTTACCGGAGGAACGGTAGACGTCGATGCGCAGATCGGATTCATCGATCTGCACCTCCTCCACCTCGTCGGGCTCGGGGTAGATGAGTACGCCCGCGGCCGAGGTGTGGATGCGGCCCTGCGATTCGGTGACCGGAACGCGCTGGACGCGATGCACACCGCCCTCGAATTTCAGGCGCGACCAGACGCCGTCCCTAGTGGCGTCGCGGCTTTTGATCGAGAGCGTCGCATCCTTGTAGCCGCCCAGGTCGGAGACGGTGACACCGAGGATTTCGACCTTCCAGCCGTGCCGCTCGGCATAGCGCACGTACATGCGGGCCAGGTCCGAGGCGAATAGCGCGGATTCCTCGCCGCCCTCGCCGGATTTGACCTCGAGCACCACATCGTCGCCGTCGTGCGGATCGCGCGGAGCGAGTAGGTCGGCCAGCTGCTGCTCCAACTCGACGACCTGGCCCTGTAGATCGGGGACCTCGGCCGCGAAGGCGGCATCGTCGGCGGCGAGCTCTTGTGCGGCGGCGAGATCATCGCGCGCAGTGGTGAGTTTGTTGTAGGTCGCCATGATCGGGGCCAGCTCGGCGAAGCGTTTGCCGACCCGGCGTGCGGCGCCCGGATCGTTGTGCAGCGCCGGATCGGCCAGCTGCAGCTCCAGGCCCGCGTGCTCGGCCAGAATGTCATCGATCGCGGACGGTTGCGTCACGGTGCTTCCTCTCTTACCAGTACCGGCCATATAAAAGCGCCGACGCCCGGCCTGCTGAGCAGGACCGGGCGTCGGCGAGGAAGCTACTTGCTGTCTGCGTCGGCCTTCTTGCCTGCACGCTTGCCGTAGCGAGCCTCGAAGCGGGCCACGCGACCACCGGTGTCGAGGATCTTCTGCTTGCCGGTGTAGAAGGGGTGGCACTGCGAGCAAACTTCGACGGTGATGTGTCCCGACTCCTTGGTGCTGCGAGTCTGGAAGGTGTTGCCGCAACCACAGACGACCGTGGTCTCGACATACGCCGGATGAATTCCTGCCTTCATGGGTGTCCTCTCGATATTGGTCGCCGGGTCGCCCGTGCAGATCGCGCGGACGTGAACCGGAACCGACTAGGCGGGAGGTCTGCTCACCAGAGCAGACGCAACAGCCGTTCAGTATGCCAGAACGGCGGTTACGCTCCCAAAACGCCCCCGGCCCCCGGATTTGTTCCCGCCCAGGTAGTCCCCAGGTTCTCATTGCCGGTTGAACTATTGGCACGCGGTGATCGTGTTCTTACAGAACCCTTAATTCGGGTAGTGCGCTACTCGTGGATACGAACACCACTGTTCATAGAGTTGAAGGCCTGATGCACATCGGCGTGCCGAGACAGAAAGGAGAACCCTGTGAACAGCCGCGTTGCGCTGGCGGTCTTCGTTTCGTTGATTTTCACTGCCGCGGTCGGCTGGTTTACCGCTCCGGATCGCTCGGACACCTACGTGTACGCGAAACCCACTGCCGCACAGTTCGATCCAGCCAATACCGCCGTGAGCACCGGTAGCCCGGCCGCCACGACGGCGATCATCCTGGCCTTCATGATCGCCGGCGCGGCAGGCATCGGCCTCGCCTTCTTCAGCCCCAGAACGCCGAAAGGGCGCTCCCCCGCCTCCCCGCGCCTTTTGCCGGACGTCGGGTGCGTGGAGACCCCCGTTGCGGACCGGCGGCAGCCAGCGAACTCCAGTTCTGGGCGTACCCGACGAGTTACCCATGTGCGCACGAAACCAGTTGTGGCGTATGCGCAAAAAGTACGGGGACTCCGCTCGAGCGGAGTCCCCGTTCATTCACTCGTCCAGCGCACCCGGCGCGGTCTTGCTGACCTGCATCAGGAACTCGAGGTTGTTCTTGGACTTCTTCAGGCGGTCGATCAGCAGATCGATCGCCTGGTGCGAGTCCAGGCCGGACAGTACGCGGCGCAGCTTGTGCAGCACCGCGGCCTCGTCGGGGCTCAGCAGTAGCTCGTCCTTACGAGTACCGGACGGGTTGACGTCCACGGCCGGGAAGACGCGCCGTTCCGCGATCTTGCGGTCCAGCTTGAGCTCGGCGTTACCGGTGCCCTTGAACTCCTCGAAGATCACCGTGTCACCGGTGGAACCGGTCTCGACCATGGCGGTCGCGATGATGGTGAGCGAGCCGCCGTTCTCGATATTGCGCGCCGCGCCGAGGAACCGCTTGGGCGGGTACAGCGCGGTCGAGTCGACACCACCGGAGAGGATGCGGCCCGAGGCGGGCGAGGAGTTGTTGTACGCACGGCCCAATCGGGTGATCGAGTCGAGCAGCACCACCACGTCTTTGCCCATTTCCACCAGGCGCTTGGCGCGCTCGATGGCGAGTTCGGCGACCGAGGTGTGATCTGACGGCGGCCGGTCGAAGGTGGAGGCGATGACCTCACCCTTCACCGAACGCTGCATATCGGTGACCTCTTCCGGACGCTCATCGACCAGCACGACCATGAGGTAGACCTCGGGGTTGTTGATGGCGATGGCGTTGGCGATGTCCTGCATGATCGTCGTCTTACCGGCCTTGGGCGGGGAGACGATCAGGGCGCGCTGGCCCTTGCCGATCGGCATGATCAGGTCGATGACGCGGGTGGTCAGCTTGTTCGGCTGGGTCTCCAGCCGCAGCCGCTGGTTCGGGTACAGCGGGGTGAGTTTGGAGAATTCGGGGCGCCGCTTGGCTGCCTCGACCTCACCACCGTTGACCGTGTCCAGCCGCACCAGCGGATCGAACTTCTGGCGCTGGTTGCTCTGCTCACCATCGCGCGGAGCGCGCACCGCACCGGTGATCGCGTCACCGCGGCGCAGGCCGTTCTTGCGGACCAGGTTCATCGAGACGTAGACGTCGTTCGGTCCGGCCAGATAACCCGAGGTGCGCACGAAGGCGTAGTTGTCCAGCACGTCGAGGATGCCAGCGACCGGCTGCAGAACGTCATCCTCGCGGATCTCGAGCTCGCGGGCCTCACCGCCACCGGCGCCGCCCTCGCGGTCGCGACCACGACGACGTTCCCGGAAGCGACGTCCCCGCCGTCCGCGACCGCCCTCGTCCTCGTCACCGCCACGGTTGGCGTCGCTACGGCCACCGGCCTCGCCGCCACGGCCGCCATTGGCACTGCCGTTCTGACTGCGTTCGCCCTGGCCACGCTCGCCGCCCTGGCCACGCTCGCCGCCCTGGCCCCGCTCGCGACGGCGTTCGCCCTGCTCCTGGTCCGATTTGGGCTCGTCACCACGGGCCTCGCCCGCAGCGGCCTCGCCACCGGCGCGCGCCTGGTCACGCCCGCGGCGCTGCCTGCCGCGACCGCGCTGACCGGCCTCGCGACCGGAATCCTCGGTGGTCTCCGACGGCGCGGCCTCGGCCTGCGCCTGCTCGGCCTTCGGCTCGGCCGACTTGTCAGCAGACTTCGGCGCTGCGGCTTCCGCGACGGTCTCCTGCGCGGGAGCGGCCTTGGCCGGGGCCGTTTTCGCCGGGGCAGGAGCCTCCTTCACCGCGGCGGCGGCAGCGGGCGCCACATCGAGGGTGCCTTGCTCGGCCTTTACCGGCGCCGCCTTGGCGGCATCCGCATCGGACTTCACCTCGCCACGCGCGGACTTCTCCGGCTTCGCCGACTTTCCGGCCTGATTCTCCTTGATGGCGGCGATCAAATCGCCTTTGCGCATTCCAGAGGTGCCTCGGATACCGAGCTCCCCCGCGAGCGCGCGCAACTGCGGCAACAACATTCCAGTCAGCCCCGATCGTGCGACGTCGGTTTGTTCGCTCATCTTCGAAATCTGTCCGGAGTCACTTTCGCGGTCCCCCGTCGGGTTGGAATCCACCCCGGGTGTCGCGAGCAGGTCCGTATCTGTCACGGAAATCCTTTCCTTCCCTCGATTGCCGTGTGCCGTTTCGAGGGTTTCGTCCCGCAGTCCGGGCGTTGTGCCGGACTCGGATGCGAGGGCCGAACGCAAAGTTCGGACCGGCGCTTTTGCCGTATCACCTGCCCCGCCGGACCGGCGGCTTCGCCACCAGTTCCTGAAAGGTGGAAGAGATCATTCCAGTTGCGCAGCTACGCAGCACCCCCATGGCCTGGAGGCTCGAGCCTGGAGCCTGCTGGAGCGATTGCCCTGATGAAGCACCGGCGTCTGATGCGCACGATGTACGGACGTGCTCAGGATAGCTGGCAACCTGGAATCTCGGCAAGGCAGACTCGCCGTCAGTCGACCCGGACGCCTTCCGCGAGTCCCGGCTCGACCACACGCAGGCCGTCGATGGCGGCGAGTTCACGGAGTTCGGCGGGGAATTCGCTGGTACCCAAGGCCAGTACGGTGGGTCCGGCGCCGGATACCGTGGCCGCGATGCCGGCCGCCCGCAGGCGAGCGATCCACGTCGTGGTCAGCGGCAGCGCGGGCGCACGCTGGGTCTGGTGCAGACGATCTGCCGTCGCGGGCAGTAGCAAGTCGGGACGCTGCGTCAGGGCGATGACCGCGAGTGCGGCACGACTGACGTTGAACGCGGCATCGCCGTGTGGCACGACCTCGGGCAACAGGCCGCGGGTATGCGCGGTCGATGACCGCTCTTCCGGAATCAACACCACCGGACGCAGCGCCGGATGCGGATCCAGGCGCACCGCGCGGTAGACGCGACCGTGATCGGATGCCGCGACACCGTCATTGGCGGCGTCCGCGGCGGTTTCGGTCCAGGACACCACGATTCCGCCGAGCACGCTGGCCGCGGCGTTATCCGGATGGCCCTCGAATTCCGAGGCTAGCTGCACCAATTGGTCACTGCCAATGGCCAGTGCGGGATCCAGTTTCGCGGCCAGACCACATCCGGCGGCGAGACCGCCGACCACGGCCGATGCCGATGAACCGAGACCGCGCGAATGCGGAATCACGTTGCGGCACACCACATCGAGACCATCGGCCCAGACGCCCGCCGCCTCCAGGCCGCGCTCGATCGCACGTACCACGAGATGCGAAGGGCCCCATGGCACATCGTCGGCGCCCTCACCCTCCACTCGGATGGTGAGGCCGGAATCGGTAGTGCGCACCTCGATCTCGTCGCAGATACCCAAAGCCATACCGAGCGAATCGAATCCGGGGCCGAGGTTGGCACTGGACGCGGGCACCCGCGCGGTCACGGACAGACCGGCGGGCAGCGTCCTGGTCATGACTCCGCCGCGCTGGTGCTCCGCTCCGCCATGCCCAGAGGGCGCTGTGACATGATTCGCTCGCTGCGCTCGCTCATGCAGTTGGCTCTCGCGCGAATTCAACTCAGGCCAGCTCTAGTTCGTGGGCGACCGCGATCGGGTCGACCGGAATAGCCTGTACCTGCGGCATTCCCGCGAGTGCGTTATCCGGATCCTTGAGACCGTTGCCGGTCACCGTGCATACGACGGTCAGCCCGGAATCCAACCAGCCCTCGTTGCGCGCGGCGAGCAGGCCCGCGATGCTGGCCGCCGACGCGGGCTCGACGAAGACACCCTCGGTCGCGGCGACCAGTCGGTATGCCGCCAGGATCTCGTCATCGGTGGCGGCGCGGAAGGCGCCACCGGACTGCTCCTTGGCCTCCATCGCGCCGTTCCAGGACGCGGGCGCACCGATCCGGATCGCGGTGGCGATGGTCTCCGGCTCCTTGACCGGGGCACCGTTGACCAGCGGCGCGGCACCGGCGGCCTGCACACCGAGCATGCGCGGCAGCCCGCTGGTGATGCCATCGGCGTAGTACTCGCGGTAACCGCGCCAGTAGGCGGTGATATTGCCCGCGTTGCCGACCGGAAGGGCGTGCACATCGGGGGCCTTGCCGAGCACATCGCAGATCTCGAACGACGCGGTCTTCTGACCCTCGATGCGGGCCGGATTCACCGAATTCACCAGACCGACGGTCGGGAATTCCGCGGTGACCTTGCGGGCCAGCTCCAGACAGTCGTCGAAGTTGCCGTCGACCTGGATGATCTTCGCGCCGAGCATGACGGCCTGGGCCAGCTTGCCCATGGCGATCTTGCCCTGCGGGATCAGCACGGCACAGCTCATACCGGCGCGGGTCGCGTAGGCGGCGGCCGATGCCGAGGTGTTGCCGGTGGACGCGCAGAGCACCGCCTGCTGACCGCGGTACTTCGCATCGGTGATCGCCATCGTCATGCCGCGGTCCTTGAAGGACCCGGTCGGATTCAGGCCCTCGACCTTGAGATACACATCACAGCCGGTCAGCTCGGACAGGTGCGGTGCCGGCACCAGCGGGGTGCCGCCCTCGTACAGGGTGACCGGGTCCCAGTCGGCGGCGCCAGCCAGCCGATCGCGGTAGGCGGCGATCAGGCCGGGCCACCGGGAGTGGACTCCGACCTGCGGCGCGACGCCAGTCGTCGGCCCACCCGTCGCCCGGCCGCCACCGTTCACAGAATCGCTGCGCGATGCTGTCGTCATTCTTTGGTGCCTTCCAATCTCAGAACGCTGGTCACGGATGTGACGGACTCCATCTCCGCCAAGGCGGCGACGGTATCCGCGAGCGCCGACTCCGACGCATGGTGGGTGACCACGACCAGGCGTGCACCCTCGCCGTGCCCTTCCTGACGGACGGTGGAGATGCTCACCTCATGCTTGGCGAATTCGCCCGCCACCTTGGCCAGCACCCCGGGACGGTCTGCCACCTGCAGGTTCACGTGGTAACGCGTGGGCGTATCACCAATCGGCGCGATCGGTAGCTCAGCATAAACCGACTCGCCCGGAGCACGGCCACCGTAGAACTTATTGCGCGCGGCCATCACCAGATCGCCGAGCACCGCGGAGGCCGTCGGGGCACCGCCAGCGCCCTGACCATAGAACATCAGCCGACCGGCGTTCTCGGCCTCCACGACCACCGCGTTGAACGCACCGGTCACCGCGGCCAGCGGATGCTTGCGCGGGATGAGCGCCGGGTAGACGCGCACCGAGACGCGCTCCTTACCGCCCTCGTTCGGACCGGGTTCACCGGGGCCAGCGGGGACCCGCTCGCAGATGGCGAGCAGTTTGACCGTGCAGTCCAGCGCGGAGGCGGTCTCCAGATCCTCCGCGGTGATCTTCGAGATGCCCTCGCGGTACACATCGGCCGCGGTCACGCGGGTATGGAAGGCCAGTGAGGCCAGGATCGCGGCCTTCGCGGCGGCGTCGTATCCCTCGACATCCGCGGTCGGATCGGCCTCCGCGTAGCCGAGGCGGGTGGCCTCTTTCAGGGTGACCTCGTAGTCGGCACCGGTCTCGTCCATGGCGGAGAGGATGAAGTTGGTGGTGCCGTTGACGATGCCGACGACCTTGTTCACCCGGTCACCGGACAGCGACTGGATCAGCGGGCGCACCACGGGGATCGCGCCCGCGACGGCGGCCTCGAAGTACAGGTCGGCGCGGCTGCGCTCGGCGGCGGCGGCGAGTTCGCCGGTGTAGTCGGCCAGCAGGGCCTTATTGGCGGTCACCACGGATTTGCCCGCGTTCAGCGCGGCCAGGATGAGGCGGCGGGCCGGATCGATGCCGCCGATGACCTCGACCACCAGTTCGACATCGTCGCGGGCGACCAGCGCGTCCGCGTCGGTGGTCAATAGTTCGGCCGGAATGCCACGGTCGGCGTCCAGGCTGCGTACCGCGACACCGCGCAGCACCACTGGCGCGCCGACCCGGGCCCGCAGGTCATCGGCGTGGTCGCGCAGAATCCGCACCACCTCGGTGCCGACATTGCCCATCCCGAGGACCGCGACGCCGATCGGGCGATCGGTTCCCCACACTCCGAACTTCGCGGCTTCGGGCACACTCGCCACCCGACCACCGGCCGTGATCGAATCGCTACGCGATACTGCGTTCATTGCACCTCCAGGCTGAGCAGATCCGCCACCGTTTCCCGGCGCAGAATGAGTCGCGCTACGCCATCACGCACGGCGACGACCGCCGGACGAGTCAGCTGGTTGTACCGGCTGGACATCGAATAGCAGTACGCGCCGGTGGCGGCGACGGCGACCAGGTCGCCGGGGCCGACATCGGCGGGCATCCACGTGTCGCGGATGACGATATCCCCACTCTCACAATGCTTTCCGACGACTCTGGCGACCACGGGCCCGGCCTCGGAGGAGCGCGAGACCAGGCGGCAGTCGTAGTCGGCCTGGTACAGCGCGGGGCGGATATTGTCGCTCATGCCGCCGTCGACGCTGACGTAGCGGCGGCGCAGTCCGCCGTCGAGTGAGACGTCCTTGATGGTGCCCACCTCGTAGAGGGTGACGGTGCTCGGACCCGCGATGGCGCGGCCCGGTTCGACGGCGATCTTCGGCTCGGGCAGTCCGGCGCGGCTGGCCTCGGTGGCCACCAACTTGCGCAGGCTCGCGGCGAATTCGTCCAGCGGCGGCGGATCGTCATGGGGCAGATACGAAATACCAAGGCCGCCACCGAGATCCAGCGTGGCGATCTGCACGGTGCGCTCGATGCCGAACTTATCGATGGCTTCGCGCAGCAGGCCGAGCATGCGGCGCGCGGCGATTTCGAAACCATCGATTTCGAAGATCTGCGAGCCGATATGGCTGTGCAGACCGACAAGTCGGAGATTATCGGCCTCGAAGACGCGAGCCAGCGCCGCCATGGCATCGCCGCCCGCGATCGAGAAGCCGAACTTCTGATCCTCGTGTGCGGTCGAAATGTATTCGTGGGTATGGGCTTCCACGCCGACGGTGACCCGGACCAGCACATCCTGCACGACACCGGCGCGGCCCGCGATGGCCTCGAGGCGCTCGATCTCGATCAGCGAATCGAGCACCACATGACCGACGCCCGCCTCGACCGCGGCCGTCAACTCGGCGGTGGATTTGTTATTGCCGTGCAAGGCGATTCGGTTCGCCGGGAAACCCGCGTGCAGCGCGACGGCCAGTTCACCGCCGGAGCACACATCCAGTGACAGGCCCTCGTCGCGGATCCAGCGGGCGATCTCACCGCACAGGAATGCCTTGGAGGCGTAGTGCACTCGCGCGTCCGGGCCGAAGGCGGCGACCATATCGCGGCAGCGGGAACGGAAGTCGTCCTCGTCGATGACGAACAGCGGGGTGCCGAACTGGGCGGCGAGTTCCTGTACCGAGACACCGGCCATCCGCACGACGCCGTCGGCGTCACGAGAAGCATTGCGTGGCCAGACATTGGCGGGCAGATCGATCATCTGCCCGGGACCGCTCGGACGCTCCGCGAGGCTGGGTGCGTGCGGGATTTCTGCGTGCCGGGGACCGGCAGGATGGACACTCACATGCGCTCCGGTGCACTAACGCCGAGCAGCCCGAGGCCATTGCTCAGCACTTGACGGGTGGCATTGGCCAGGGCGAGCCTGGCGGCATTGGTCGGGGTGACGGGTTCATCGCCGAGGGGCAGCACGCGCAGATTCTTATTGGTCTGGAACCGGTGGTAGGCACCGGCCAGTTCCTCCAGATACCGTGCGACGCGGTGCGGTTCCCGAAGACTCGCCGCACTGGCGACCGCACGCGGGTACTCGCCGATGGTGCGGATGAGTTCGCCCTCTTCGTCGGCGGTGAGCAGACCGAAATCCGGTGTCACCGTGTCGTATTCGAATTCGGCGGCGTTGCGCGCGATGGACGCGGTCCTGGCGTGTGCATATTGCACGTAGTAGACCGGGTTTTCGTTGCTCTGACTGGTCCACAGGTTCAGGTCGATATCAATGCTCGAGTTGACCGAACTGCGTACCAGCGAGTAGCGGGAGGCATCGACGCCGATGGCCTCGACCAGGTCGTCGAGGGTGACCACGGTGCCAGCGCGCTTGCTCATCCGCACTGCCACACCGTCTTTGACCAGGTTGACCATCTGCCCGATCAGCACCTCGACGGTGGCCGGATCATCGCCGAACGCGGCAGCGGCGGCCTTCAACCGGCCGATGTAGCCGTGATGGTCGGCACCGAGCATGTAGATGCACAGGTCGAACCCGCGCGAACGCTTGTTCTGGAAGTAGGCGATGTCACCGGCGATATAGGCGGCATTGCCGTCGCTCTTGAGGACCACCCGGTCCTGATCATCGCCATATTCGGAGCTGGCGATCCACCAGGCCCCGTCCTTCTCGTAGAGATCGCCGGAATCCTTGAGCTTGGTGACGGCCTGTTCGACGGCACCGGACGCGAACAGCGAACTCTCATTGAAGTACACATCGAAGTCGGTGCCGAATTCGTGCAGCGACTCCTTGATGTGGGCGAACATCAGCTCGACGCCCGCGGCACGGAACAGCTCCGTCTGCTCCTGTTCGGACAGGGTCAGCGCCTCGGGGTGCTCGGACACGATCTTGGTGGCGATCTCGCCGATGTACTCGCCTGCGTAGCCGTTCTCCGGAGTCGGCGCGCCGGTGGCGGCGGCGACCAGCGATTTGGCGAAGCGGTCGATCTGCGCGCCGTGGTCGTTGAAGTAGTACTCGCGGGTCACGTCGGCGCCCTGCGCGGCCAGGATGCGGCCCAGCGCGTCACCGACCGAGGCCCAGCGGGTGCCGCCGAGATGCACCGGACCGGTCGGATTGGCGGAAACGAATTCCAGGTTGATCCGGGTGCCCTTCAGGGCGTCCGAGGTGCCGTAGCTCGCGCCCGCGGTCAGCACCTGGCTCAAAATCGCGCCCTGCGCGGACGCGGCCAGCCGGATATTCAGGAAGCCGGGACCGGCGACCTCGGCAGTTTCGACGGCATCGGCGTTGGCGAGGGCCTCGGCGAGCCAGGTCGCCAACTCGCGCGGATTCGTTCCGGCCTTCTTGCCTACCTGCATGGCCACATTCGTGGCATAGTCGCCATGTTCCGGATTACGGGGGCGCTCCACGTTGACCTCGTCGGGCAGGACCGCAGGGTCCAGTCCATGTTCGACAAGCACCTTCGCCGCGGTCGCGCGAAGGAGATCTGCAAGGTCAGCTGGAGTCACGAGTCTCTATCCTATGGTCTGGGCAGGTGTACGCCTCGAGTGGGCACCTCGGCGGAGCACTCCGCAACCACCCAGCACCATGGATCAATACATGGAAAGAGCACAGCGAGCTATGCCGAGCAGCACGAGCGCCAAATCGGCCAAGGCCGTCCGGGCCGCGGGAAAGGTCGCACCTTCCCGCAAAAAAGGTGACGGCAAGGTACCGATGGGCAAAGGCCCGTTGCGGAAGCGCCAGATCCCATGGCTGGTCATCGGTGCCGCCGTGGTGATCGTCGCACTGATCGGGGCACTCGCCTTCAGCCTGGTGCCGAAGTACCGGGACAAGGCCGAACTCGAGAAGTTCACACCGACCGCGCAGAAGAAGGATCCCTCGGATCAGATTGCCGGGGTGACCAAGAAGGATTACCCCGCTGGCCTGCATGTCGCCGGGACACAGCGGGTCGCCTATGACCAGACGCCGCCGTTCGGCGGTCCGCACGACCAGGTCTGGGCGAACTGCATGGGCGTGGTGTACAGCAAGCCGATTCGGGTGGAAAACGCGGTGCATTCGCTCGAGCACGGCGCGGTGTGGATCGCCTACAACCCCGACAAGGTCGACGCCGCGGGTATCGACGCCCTGAAGCAGAAGGTCGAGGGTAAGCCGTTCACGCTGATGTCGCCGTTCCCGGGCCTGGCGTCGGCGGTCTCGCTGCAGTCCTGGGGTCACCAGCTGAAGTTGGACAGCGCCGACGATAAGCGGGTCAACCAGTTCATCACGGCACTGCGCGAGAACCAGTACGCCTACCCCGAGGTGGGCGCGAGCTGCTCCAACCCCGCCTTCGACGCGAACAATCCGACGCCGTATGACCCGACGCCGCCCGGACCCGACGCGGTTCCGATGGACGGCAAGGGCCTGAGCCAGGACCAGACCGAACTCGGCGGCGCGGCCGGTGGGCTGCCCGGCATGCCCAATATCCCCGGCGTGCCCAGCATCCCCGGCGTGCCCAGCATCCCCGGCGTGCCCAGCATCCCCGGCGTGCCGAATATCCCGGGTATGCCCACCGGAATTCCGACCCAGCCCACGGAAGGTCAGTAGATGCCCGCCGATACGGATATCGAACCGGACATTGCCACCGATTCCGCGGGTTTGGGCGCACAGGCGCAGCGGCAGCGCACCCCGCTGCTGGTACTCGGCGCGATCGGCATTCTGCTGATCGGATTCGCCGTCGGCGTGCTTGCTCGGCTCCCGCTGGACGGCAATTCCGAACCCGATCCCGGCGCGGTCGATATCGGATTCAGTCAGGACATGTCGGCGCATCACGCGCAGGCGGTCGAAATGGCCGGTGTCGCGCTCATCGGCTCCACCGATAACGATGTGCGCAGGCTGGCCTACGACATTCTGACCACCCAGCAGGGCCAGATCGGCCGGATGCAGGGATGGCTGCAGATGTGGGGTAAGCCGAATCAGAATATCGACGGCTTTATGGGCTGGATGACCGAACAGCCCGGCCACGCGCACTCCGGCGTGGGTGCCACCTCGGGCCACACCATGTCCGGTCCATCGTCATCGATGCCGGGCATGGCGACCACCGCGGAGCTCACCGCATTGCGCCAGGCCACCGGCCCCGCCCTGGACACGATGTTCCTGCAACTGATGCTGCGCCACCACCAGGGCGGACTCACGATGATCCAGTACGCGGCCCAGCACGCGGAAACCACCGCCGTGCGCACCCTCGCCGCCGCCATGGCGACCACCCAGCAGGGCGAAGCCCAACTGATCACCACCATGCTCACCGCACGCAACGCGACGCCACTGCCGCTGAACTGATCACAGGTGTCGGGCCGGAACCGAAACTCCCCGGCCCGGCACACTTTTTGGCGGACGCCGATCAATGCGATACGCTTGGCCCCGCCCGATCGCCCGCCACACCCGGCGCCGTTCGAGATCTATCCCGCCCTCGTAGCTCAGGGGATAGAGCGTCTGCCTCCGGAGCAGAAGGCCGCAGGTTCGAATCCTGCCGAGGGCACGCAGGCCACCTGCCAGAACCACTGGTAGGTGGCCTTTTTCGTGCCCGAACCTCGGTGTCGTGCAGTTACCGTGAGTACCCGCGTTTTGCCGTCTTCATCCGCTGTGTGTTGCACGGTTTATCGCACGCCTCGGCCCGGCGAGACATGGAGCCGATAACGGTAGGGTTCTCAACCATGCATCCGTCGAACCGCGACCGCCGGACGGGCGAACATGCGGAAGGATCGCCAGTAGGCGCGATCCGAAGACGATCCCGCACCACACGTACCGCGCGAGATTGCGGCAGTCGACTTCAACGACCGGCACGAGATCGTTTTCACAGGTGTTGAACCGATTCCCAGTCATGTGGCAGACCTGTTCCCAGAGGGCAGCTGTGCTGCTGGCCGACTGATCTACCCGACACAACTGGAACGGTGGACATGACCAACGAAACCAACCTGATGCCCCAAACCTCGGAGCCGCTCCAGTTTGTCTCCGATCTACTCGGCGACGTCGCAGAGCCGAATGCGGCCGGTCGCACCGTCACCGATCCGACCGACGCAGCCCGACAAATTGCCCAGGAGACTCGCTCTCGTATTGCAGCCGTCCTGGACAAATTCGCGGGGACACCGGCCGTCCTATTGAGCGGAGGCATCGACTCGATATATGTCGCCGCTGTCGCTGTCGAACTCGGCGTCAAGCCCGTTGCCATAACCATTGTGACCGATGGCCAGTCTGACGAATCCAACGCAAGTAACGCAGCCGCCGAGCTGGGTTTGCGGCACGACATCATCCAGTTGAGCACTGATGAAGTTGACGATCTGTCCCGCGATGTCATGCGTCGACTCGGCACATCCGAGCTTTGGGAAGTAACCGCCGGTATACCGCTGCTTGCCGCTCGTCGCAGCTTCGACACCATCCCAAATCTGGGCGCCATCCTCACCGGCAGCGGAGCCGACGCCATCTTCGGTGGCGGACAAAAACTCAGCTACCCAGCAACTTCTCCAGAAGCACGGGAGGAACTCGATCGGCTCATCCGCACCGAGTCGGCTGCGAACTTCCGCTATGACCGACTGGTGCCGCACTTCTATCCCGCCCTACTCGACCACTACGGCGAACGGCTGATTCATGTCTTTCAGACCGTGCGATGGTGGCGGATTGCCGAACACTTCGCTCCAACAGCACTTTTCGGCGAGCGCGACGGCCGCTCTATCGACAAGTTCGCCCTGCGCATCGCATGTGATAATCAGCTCCCAGCAGGTGCCGAACATCTCGCCTGGTCTGCGAAAGCGCCGATTCAGCGCTCATCGGGCCTCATGTCCGTTCTGGCCAACTCGGCCCGCACCTACGCCGCGAACTTGCCAGGCGCACGAACCTACACCGATCCAATGAACGAGGATGCCGAAGCTGTCGCCACTCGGCTGTATCTATCAATCCTCCAGCAGAGCTAGCCCGAGACGGTCCCCACCCAAGCCAGCTCCTCGGGCGTCGGCTTGCGCCGAATCGGGATGGCTGGGAGGAACTCCGCCGTCCGCGGCCAGCCAGCTCGAGCACGATTGCCCGCCCGATATTCCGGCCCGAGCCCGTGACCAATGCGGTTTTACCTGCAATTCCGAAGTCGTCACTCATTTGCGCTGTCCTTTGGTCAGGTTGCTTCCCGATACGACTGTCGCGGTGGGCACCTCGGTCGACCTCGTTGAATCCCCTGGTCATGCCCGAGATGCCCGGCCTCTCCCAGCGTCGCATCACGTCACCTGCGCATCCCCGCCCTCCGCATAGGCCAATGATCTCGCTCGACTCGGACGAGTCGAGCACCACTCGGCGGGTTTGGGGTGCATGGTGGTAGTGGGCGTCAATGACACGTTCGAGGAGCGCCAATGGGTGCGAAGTATGAGCGGATCGCGGGCGATGTGCGGCACCGGATCGTGGCGGGAGGGCGGGTTCGGCGTGCCGCAGAACGTTATCAGTGGGAGAAGGATCGAGCGTTGCTGTCGGAAGCGATCCGAAGGACTACAGGCGCAACCGAATACGACACCGGGCTGAGCATCGGCGATCTGGAATTCTTCGCCCGCTACCAGACGATCGAGGCGGATAGCGGCGTCGCCGCCGTCTTCGAGGTGCCGGTCGGAACCCGCATCTTGCGCCGCGACTATCGAACCCGACTCAAGGGCGACGGTTCCCCGGTCAGTCTCACCACGTCGTATTTGGTCTACGGCGTGGTGGCAGCCAATCCGAGGCTGCTCGATGCCGATGAGGAACCCTGGCCCGGTGGCACCCAGCACCAGCTGCACACCGTGAATATCGAGATCGATCGCATTGTGGAATCCATAACCGCGCGTCCGCCGAGCGCGACCGAGATGGCGGAACTCGATATCCCGTCCGGTGTCGCGGTCTTGGCCGTACGCAAGCAGATGATCGATACGAAAGGACGTACCGTCGAGTTCTCCGACATCGTATTGCCGGGTGACCGCACCGAATTGGTATTTGTAACTCAGCTCAGCCGATGGGACAGGCCATGACGCAACGTGTGGCGGTAGGCGGCTCGGCTCCTTGGGACAGCTGTCCTGATTCGAAGGTGGATCGCCGCTCGGTGTTCCGGTCGCGCAGGTGCACGTTGCCGTAACCTTCCACATAAGCCGGGGTGAGTGGGAGGACACGTCGATGACATATCCGCCGGGTGGGCAGCCGCCATTCGGACAGCCGCAGGAACCGGAGCAACCGGGTTATGGGCAGCCCTATCCCCCGCAGACCGGGCAGGGGTATCCGCAGCCAGGGGGTTATCCGCCGCCCGGCGGCCAGGGTTATCCGCCATCCAGCGCGCAGGGGTATCCACCACCCGGCGGTCAAGGGTATGCGCCACAGGGTGTGCCCGGATATCCGCCACCGGGCGGAAATCCGCCGGGCTACCCGGGTTATCAGCCGCCGAAGCAGCGCAGGACTGGCCTGATCATCGGACTGCTGGTGCTGGTGCTCGCCATCGCGGGTGCGGTGGCAGCGGGCGTGGTTCTCACCGTGCAGGGCAGGACGCCACTCGCCTCGGATGAGAAGAAGATCGAGGTGGCCATCCACGATTTCTACGACACGCTCGGATCGCGTGGTTTCGCCGCCGCGGCGGCGAAGGCGTGCGCGGCCGACCGTGCCGACTTCGACACGCTGACCGAAGAGCAGAAGAAGGATTTCGATAGCGCCAAGGTCGAGGTCAGCATCGACAAGATCGACGATATCGTCGTCACCGGTGACCGCGCGACGGCCCGGATCACCGGCAAACTCACGCTGACCATTCCGGGCGAGACCCCCGATACCGACACCGGCACCACCGAACACCTGCGCAAGGAAGACGGGACGTGGAAGGTCTGCTCGGCGGAGGCGGGTAAGAACTGACGTAATCTCGTCGAATGAGCTGCTGCGGACCGTCGCGTCGGACCTTCCTCAGCGCCGTCGGATCGGCCGCGTTGATCGCACTCGCCGCACCGGGTTCGGTTCGGGCCCAACCGAATCCGCTCTTGGCGACCGATCTGGAGATCGTCACGGTCACCGATCGATCGGTGATTCTCACCTGGACGACGGTGGCCCCGGATCCCACCGGACGACTGCTGCCGGTCGATACCGACGCCCAGGTGCGCTTGGGTCCGGCGGACTCACCGCTGGCACCAGGGACGGTCTACGCCGAGGACGAGCGGACCCCGTTCCACTACGCCGAGATCGATGGCCTCGAACCCGGCCGCACCTACCGATTCGAGGCCTGGTCGAACGGCGCCAAGGCCGCGCCCGCTGTCTCGCTGACCACCGTCACCCCTGGAAGTCCCGAATCCACAGGCGAATTCACCACCCTGACCCCGCCGCCGGGCCGCCAACTGCACACCATCGCCCTCGCCAATGATGTGCACTACGGCGAACAGATCAGCGGGCTCATCGTCGGCAGCCTGCCGCCGGGCTTCCAGCAGGAGCCGGGCCTACCGCCGTATCCGGAGGTGATGCTGGCCGCACTGCTCGATGATCTGCGCCGCCCCGACCGCGGCGCCGACACACTGCTCATCGCGGGCGATCTCACCGCCGAGGCGCGACCGGAGGAATCGCGGGCGGTCCGCGCACATCTGGACACCTGGGGCATGCCGGGCCGCGACTACTTGGCCGTGCGCGGCAATCACGACCGTCCGCACATCGGATCGGAATATCAAGGCTGCCTCCCGGCACCCGCGGATCATCACGACTGCTGGGCCGAGCAGTTCAATCCACGCCAGCAACTGATCGAGCACGAGGTGCGGGGCCTGCGGCTACTCGGCCTGGACACCAGCGAACTCGACGGTTCCGGCGGCAGCATCGAACGTCCGCAATTCGACCGGCTCGGCGAACTGCTGCGCACCGATCCGGACCGCCCGACGCTGGTATTCGGCCACCACCCGGTGACCACCGAATCCGGTCTGACCAATACCGCCGGACCGGGTTTCGTCCTCAACCGCTCCGACAGCCTCGAACTCCAGACGCTCTACGAGCGCGCTCCCGGAGTATTTCTCCAGCACAGCGGCCATACCCACCGCAACCGTCGCACTCGTCCGGATACTGGCTGTGCGGTGGAATTCCTCGAGGTGGCAGCGGTCAAGGAGTATCCGGGCGGCTACAGCCTGCTGCGCCTGTACGAGGGCGGGTACATGATCAATTTCTACAAAACCCGCACCGCCGCTGCGCGCCGCTGGAGCGCGATGACCCGTGGTGAATACTTCGGGCTGCTGCCGGATTACACGCTCGGCACCTTCGCCGATCGCAATCACGTTGTGCTGCGGGACTTCTCGGGACTGAGCTGACTCGCACGGCGAACCACGGCGGCCGCAGCCGTACCGATACCATCCGCGCACGTCGGACGCGGTATCTTGCTTAGGTAAGCCTCATCATATGAAGTGGAACCTTGCAGGTGTCGGAAGGACTCGAACATGTCGATCAGATGGAAATCGGTTTCCGCAGCGCTGGCCGTCAGCGTCGCGGCGCTCGGCCTGACGGCCTGCTCGAATTCCTCGGACGACAAGAACGAGATCACCGTCTACAACGCCCAGCACGAATCCCTGACCAAGGAATGGGTGGACGAGTTCACCAAGGAGACCGGCATCAAGGTCACGCTGCGCCAGGGCGGTGACACCGCACTGGGCAATCAGCTGGTCGCCGAGGGCGCCGCCTCCCCCGCCGATGTCTTCCTCACCGAGAACTCACCCGCCATGGCACTGGTCGAGAACGCCGGACTGTTCGCCGACGTGGACAGCAAGACCCTGGACCAGGTGCCAGCGCAGTTCCGGCCGTCCACCGGGAAGTGGACCGGAATCGCCGCCCGCTCAACGGTTTTCGTCTACAACAAGGATAAGATCGCGGCCGACCGGCTGCCCGCGTCGCTGCTGGATCTGGCGCAGCCGCAGTGGAAGGGCCGCTGGGGTGCTGGCGTTTCCGGCGCCGACTTCCAGGCCATCGTCGCGGGTCTGCTCGTGCTCAAGGGCGAGGACGCCACCAAGGCCTGGCTCAAGGGCATGAAGGACAACGCCACGGCGTTCCCGAACAATGTCGCGACCATGAAGGCGGTCAATTCCGGCCAGCCCGACGGCGGTGTGATCTACCACTACTACTGGTACCGCGACCAGGCCAACACCAAGGAGAGCAGCAACAGTACCGCGCTGCACTACTTCAAGAACCAGGATCCCGGCGCCTTCGTCTCGGTTTCCGGTGGCGGCGTGCTGAAGTCGAGCAAGAAGCAGGAGTCGGCACAGAAGTTCCTGGCGTTCATCACATCCAAGGCGGGGCAGGAGATCCTGCGCGACGGGACCTCGTTGGAATACCCGGTTGCCAGTGATGTCGCGGCCAATCCGGCGCTGCCGCCGCTGTCCTCGCTGCAGGCACCGGCCGTCGACCCGAGCAAGCTCGACGCCAAGAAGGTGACGGCGCTGATGACCGACGCGGGTCTGCTCTAGTCATGGCCCTTCGGACCGCTGTCGCCGCACCCCGGGTCGGGAGACCGGGGCCGCTGGTCACGATCGTCGCCCTACTGCTGGTGGCGGCGACGTTCGTGCCGCTCGGCTACATCGTGTCCACCGTCTTCACCACCGGCCCGCACGAAGCCGCGCAGCTGGTGTTCCGCCCGAGAGTCGGTGACCTGCTGCGCAATACGGCCGCGCTGGTGCTCGTCACCGTGCCCATCTGCGTGGTGCTCGGCGTCGGGCTGGCGTGGGTGGTGGAGCGGACGAATGTGCCGGGCGCGGCGTGGTGGGGGCCGGTCTTCGCGGCGCCGCTGGCCGTGCCCGCGTTCGTGAACAGCTATGGCTGGGTCAGCGTCTTCCCGACCATGCACGGACTGTCGGCGGGCGTGGTGATCTCCACGATGTCGTATTTCCCGCTGGTGTATCTGCCCGCGGCGGCCACCTTGCGCCGCCTCGATCCGGCGGTGGAGGAATCGGCACGCGCGCTCGGTTCCGGCCCGGTCGCGGTGTTCACCCGAATCGTATTGCCGCAGTTGCGATTGGCGATTCTCGGCGGCGGGCTGCTCATCGCGCTGCATCTGCTCGCCGAATACGGCGCATTCGTGATGATCCGCTTCGACACCTTCACCACCGCGATCTTCGAGCAGTATCAATCCAGCTTCGCCGGTCCGGCGGGCAGCATGCTGGCGGGTGTGCTGGTGCTGTGCTGCCTGGTGTTGCTCGCGGCCGAGGCGGGCGCGCGCGGTAAGGCGCGCTACGCCAGAATCGGCAGCGGTGCGCCGCGTGCGGCGACCCGAGTTGCGTTGGGACCGAGCACGATTCCGGTGCTCCTCGCATTGGCCGCGGTTGTCGCCTGCTCGATCGGGGTGCCGCTGTGGACCATCGTGCGCTGGCTGCGCATCGGCGGTGCGCGGGTCTGGGATATCACCGAGATCGGTACGGCGCTCGGGCAGACCATCGCGCTGGCGGCGATGGCCGCGCTGATCACCACGGTGTGCGCATTTCCGGTGGCCTGGATCGCAGTGCGCTCCACCTCGGCATTCGCCCGAACTGTGGAGGGCGCCAACTACATTACGAGTTCGCTGCCCGGCATTGTGATCGCGCTGGCCATGGTGACCGTCACCATTCGGTGGGCGCCGCCGCTCTATCAAACGGTGGCCATGGTCGTCGCGGCATATGTGCTGATGTTCCTGCCGCGGGCGCTGGTCAGCGTGCGCGCCGGACTCGCGCAGGTGCCGGTCGGGCTGGAAGAAGTGTCGCGCTCGCTGGGACAGTCCGGTCCGGTCACCTTCGTTCGCGTCACGCTGCGGCTGACCGCACCCGCCGCGGCCGCCGCGGCCGCGCTGGTCTTCGTGGCCGTCGCGACCGAGCTGACCGCGACATTGCTCCTGGCCCCCAGCGGAACTCGCACCCTCGCAATGCGATTCTGGTCGCTGTCGGGCGAATTGGACTACGCCGCGGCCGCACCCTACGCACTCATCATGATCGTCGCCGCGATTCCGGTGACATATCTGCTGTTCACCCAATCCAGGAAGGCGGCCGGGCTATGAGTCGGCTTGTCGTGGACGACGTTTCGAAGACCTTCGGCCAGCAGCAGGTGCTGGGCGGAATCAGTTTGGACGTGCCCAATGGCAGTTCGACCGCGGTGGTCGGCTCGTCGGGTTGCGGTAAGACCACGCTGCTGCGGGTGATCGCCGGATTCGAGGCCCCGGATGCTGGTTCGGTCGCCATCGGCGCGGAAACCGTGACCCGCGACCGCTTTTCGGTACCGCCGCAGCGGCGCAATGTCGGCTATGTCGCGCAGGACGGTGCACTGTTCCCGCATTTGACCGTCGGCCAGAACATCGCCTATGGCCTGCACCGCGGATTCTGCGGTCTGCGCCGCGGTAAGAGCCGGGTGAACGAACTGCTGGAGATGGTCTCGCTGGATCCGTCCTACGCCGACCGCCGTCCCCATCAGCTCTCCGGTGGCCAGCAGCAGCGCGTCGCGCTCGCCCGCGCCCTCGCCCGTAAACCCGATGTCATGCTGCTCGACGAGCCGTTCAGCGCACTCGATGCCGGGCTGCGCGCCACCACCAGACAGGCCGTGGCCGAGACGCTGCGTGCGGCGGGTATGACCAGCATTCTGGTCACCCATGACCAGGAGGAGGCGCTGTCCTTCGCCGCGCAGGTCGCGGTCATGCGCGAGGGAGTATTCACCCAGGTCGGCGCTCCGGAAGAGGTCTACGCGGCGCCCACCGACCTGTTCACCGCCAAGTTCCTCGGTGATTGCGTGCTGCTCGACGCGGTGGTCGACGGCGATATCGCCAAATGCGCACTCGGCCGGATTCCGGTGCAGAGGTCGGCGCCGTCGGGTCGGGCGACCATCATGATCCGACCGGAACAGCTTGTTGCGCATGTGGTTTCCGATGGTGAACCGAGCAGTGGGATCGTGTGCGATGTGGAGTTCCGCGGGGCGGATGTGATGCTGACCATCACACTCGACGGTGACACCGATCCGGTGCTGGTGCGCCGTGCCAGCGTCGCCGCGCCGACCGTGGGTCAGCGGGTGCACTTGGACGTGCTCGGCACCGCCGTGGCCTTCGAAGCCGCGGCCTGAACCACGGACACCCGGCTCGGCGGTGGCGTATCACCGAGCCGGGCACCCATGGCGGCGCACCCTTATCTTGGAGCGAGCGGCGGGAATTGAACCCGCGTAAACGGCTTTGCAGACCGTTGCCTAAACCACTCAGCCACGCCCGCCTCGCCATGAATATTGCCGTCGCCGCATCGAATTGCCCACGATTGCGCTCACCGTGATCTCAACTGGCGAGCAATGATCGAAACCCGTCACGGCGGCCCCATCCGGCGCGTCACATCGCGGCAACTGATTTCGCAAGGACATGAGTGCCCCACCGGGTACGCGCAAATCTCGGCCGGGCACTCGACCACCGGTCCGCAATGCAACTTTCGCCGCACTCACCGGTCGACGGAAGCCCCGGGAAGGCGGGGGAACATGCAATGATCGGAGCCATGTCACGGCCACGCCCACTCCCGCAGGATCCGATCGAGGAGGCCCATCGCCAATGGGTCGGCCACGGCTGGGGCGATGTCGCCGACGGCATGGCGGCGGTGACCTCGCTGGTGCGGGCCCAGCAAATCGTGATGGCACGGGTGGACGAGGCACTGAAACCGACCGGTCTGACCTTCTCCCGATATGAACTTCTCATGCTGCTGTCTTTCAGCAAGACCGGTGCACTGCCGATGGCGAAGGCCAGTGCGCGCCTGCAGGTGCACCCCACCAGCGTGACGAATACCGTCGATCGACTGGAGGCCGCGAAACTCGTCGAGCGTGTGCCGCATCCCAGCGATCGGCGCGCCACCCTTATCGAAATCACCACTGCCGGAAGGGAATTGGTAGCTCAGGCAACCGAGGAACTCAATGCGAAGGTCTTCGCGCTCCCCGGACTTCCGCCGGATCGGCTGCACACCCTGCTGCAATTGCTCGCCGAATTCCGCCATGCCGCTGGCGACTTCGACACCGGTGACGCACCGGCACGCTGGTCGACCCACGCGGAGTAGCAAACCGGCCAGACCGGTCGGTCTATACACCGCCCCGACGACCAACCGGTAACGGTCTGGCATCCAACTAGCGAATTCCCCGCCCCGTCGTCTTGGCAGCGAACCCGAAAGGGTTCACCATGGATTCCATGGTGCTGGTCTTGGGGGTTTCGGCGGGCGCTGGTGGTGCTCGCGCGATGCTGACACATTCCGATCAGCCGCACCTCCCTCCGATTGATCGCTGTCAGGTGCCGCGTCGGGCGGGTGGTGGGGTCGAGGAACCGGTCTTCGAGGCGATTCGGCAGATGCGCGCGGCCGCCGACCGGCGCGACGAACTGATCAGCGGAACCGCCGTCACCTGTCGCTGCCCGCTACACGCCGACGCCATCCGAACCACCGCGGACCGCAACCGGCTCACCATCGTCGACGAACCGCTGGCCCAACTGCGGTACCTGCGTTTCACCGGCCGCCTGCCCACCAGCGGTTCGGTTATCCTCTACGACCTCGGCAGCTCCGGCCTAACCATCACCCACGCCGACTGCCGGACCGACACCATCCTGTCCAGCAAACGCAGTACGGTGCTCGGCGGCGATGGCTATGACGCACTGCTGCGCTGGCAACTCGCACGCGGCGGGGTGCTCACCGACAAGCCGACCAGCCGCAGGCACCGGGAAAAACTCAGCAGCGCCCGTGTGATCACCGCCATGGACACCAACTCCGGCGAGCGCGCCGTGGTCACCCGCAGCGACCTCGCCGAATTGTGCGCCGCTGGCATCCACCATTCGGCCTCGTTCGTCCGCCAATTGATCGAGGAAACCGGAGTCCAGCCGGAGGCGCTCGTCCTACTCGGCGGCTGCACCCGAAACCCCAGCATCCGCGAGGAACTGACCGAAATGATCGAACTCCCGGTCATTTACGACTCCGAGCCGGAGTACGTCTCGGCCCGCGGTGCCGTCCTGCTCGCCGCCGAACGCCCCATCGGCGATGTGCGCATGGCGCGACTGCGCAGCGGAGCGCAGCCGGGTTCCCTGCTGCCGACCACCGTCGACCGCCGCAAACTCATTGCCGCGGCTGCGGTTACGATCGCATTGGGCGCAACGATCGTCGGCCTCCTCGCCATCGACCACACCGCCGCTCAGCGCCCGGACGGCGGCAACGCCCCGACTCCGGTGGAGATCGTAGGCATCCCGGCGAAGCCGTTCAACTGAGCGTCCAGCACGAGCGGGCGCACACGCCGTCTCGCTGCCCTCCAGCAGGGCGCCCACGCTCGCGCATATTCGGCGGGGATCGCGCATTGCGTGCACCGTGTGCGAGGTCGCGACCTGGGATGCGGGGACCGCCACCGCGGATCTGTCGCAATCGTTTCGGCAGCGTGGCCGTCACTGATTCGAATACACCTGTGTCCGGCCGAGATTCACTCGGCCGGGCACGGTGCTTATTCGAATACCTCAGTGCGGCAAGGTGTCAGCGGTTGGTGAACATTGCCGGACGCTTCTCGACGAAGGCGGCCATGCCTTCCTTCTGATCCTCGATCGCGAACAGCGAGTGGAAGACTCGGCGTTCGAAGCGCAGGCCCTCGGACAGGGTGGTTTCGAAGGACCGGTTCACCGCTTCCTTCGCGATCATGGTCACCGGGAGCGACATCGATGCGATGGTCTCGGCGACCTCGAGTGCGGTGTCGAGCAGTTCGGCCGCGGGGACAATGCGAGAGACGAGTCCGGCGCGCTCGGCCTCTTCGGCATCCATATTGCGGCCGGTGAGCACCAGATCCATGGCCTTGGCCTTGCCGATCGCTCGGGTCAGGCGCTGCGAGCCACCGATGCCAGGGATGACGCCGAGTTTGATCTCCGGCTGACCGAATTTGGCATTATCGGCGGCGAGCAGGATGTCGCAGATCATGGCCAGCTCGCAGCCACCACCGAGGGCGTATCCGGCAACGGCGGCAATGGTCGGCTTGCGGAACTGCGCCAGCCGGTCCCAGCGGGCGAAGTAGTCGTTCATGAACATATCCATGTACGACTTGGGCTGCATCTCCTTGATATCGGCACCGGCCGCGAAGGCCCGCTCCGAACCGGTGATGACGATGGCGCCGATCGCGTCATCATGCTCGAGTTCGTCGAGCGCGGCAATGACATCGTCGAGGACCTGGGCATTCAGCGCGTTCAGCGCCTTGGGGCGGTTCAGCGTGATCCAGCCGACCCGGCCCTTGCGCTCCAAAAGAATCGTCTCGAAATCGCGCCCACCCGTCGCCCGGCCGCCACCCCCCACGGAATCGCTTCGCGATACATCCATCTTTAGGCACCCTCTTGGTCAGAACGGTTACGGATATCGGTGACGATAGCGGAGAAGTCCCTTCCCGCCTGCGCCTGGTTGAAACGGGCGTAGATCTCGGCGGCGAGCAGTCCGAGTTGACCGTCGACACCGTTATCGCGCAGGGCGTTCGCGGCCAGACCCAGGTCCTTGGTCATCAGCGCGGTGGCGAATCCGGGCTGGTAGTCGTTATTGGCCGGGCTGGTCGGTACCGGACCGGGAACCGGACAGTAGCTGGTCAGCGCCCAACTCTGGCCGGAGGCGGTGGAGACAACGTCGAAGAAGGACTGGTGGCTCAGGCCCAGCTTCTCACCGAGGACCAGCGCCTCGGACAGGCCGATCATCGAGATGCCGAGCAGCATGTTGTTGCAGATCTTGGCGGCCTGGCCGACGCCGGAGCCGCCGCAGTGCACGACCTTGCCGCCCATCACCTGGAGTATGTCGAGCGCATCGGCGAAGTCGGCCTCGCCGCCGCCGACCATAAAGGTCAGCGTGCCAGCGGCGGCACCCGCGACACCGCCGGAGACCGGGGCGTCCAGTGCGCGATGACCTGCGTCGCTGGCGCGGACGGCCGCCGCCTTGGCGTCGGCGACATCGATGGTGGAGCAGTCGATGAACAGGGTGCCGGCGTCGGCGGCGGGCAGCAGGTCGGCGTAGACGTCGAGAACCAGCTTGCCGTTGGGCAGCATGGTAATCACGACATCGCGGCCAGCGGCGGCCGCGACGGCCGAATCCACCACGGTGGCACCGTCTTTGCGCGCCTGCTCCTGTGCGGCGGGGACCGGGTCGAAGGCGAGTACGTCATAGCCGGCCTTGACCAGGTTCGCGGCCATCGGCCCGCCCATATGGCCGAGACCGAGGAAACCGATCTTCTTCGTCACTTGCTTTCCTCCGGTGTTGTCCGGTCGCCGCGCGGGCTCCGCTGCGGCAAACCCAGTTCCCTATTGCCCAATTCGGCGAAGTACGCGTCGACCTGCGCGTCGGTGACATCGGCGAGCGTCGCGGGCGACCACTGCGGGTTGCGGTCCTTATCGATCACCTGCGCGCGAATGCCTTCGACCAGATCGTGCGAGGCCAGCGCGGCGATCGAGACCCGGTACTCCTCGTTCAGGACGGCCTCGAGGCTGGTCGCGGCGCGGGCCGCGCGCAGCGAACGCAGCGTCACCTTGAGCGCCACAGGCGATTTGGCGAGCAGTTCGGTGGCGGCCCTGGCGGCCTCCGGCGACCCGTGCGACCGCAACCGATCGACGATCTCCTCGACGGTATCGGCGCTGTAGCAGGCGTCGATCCAATCCCGCTGGGCGAGGAGTCCGGACTCCGGTGCGTCCGTGGCGAATTTGGCGATGGCGATCGCCGCGGTCTCGGTCCGCAGCGTTTCCAGCAGTGCCGGAATATCTTCCGAGGCCATGTAGTAGTCGGCGAAGCCCGCAGCAATGGCGTCACCAGCATTCATGCGCGCGGTGGTCAGTGCGACGTGCGTGCCGATCTCGCCGGGGGTGCGGGCGAGCAGGTAGGTGCCGCCGACATCGGGGATGAAGCCGATACCGACCTCGGGCATGCCGACCTTGGAGCGTTCGGTGACGATGCGGTGGCTGCCGTGACCGGAAAGTCCAACGCCGCCGCCCATCACGATGCCGTCCATGACCACGACATACGGCTTCGGATAGCGGCCGATCAACGCGTTGAGCACGTACTCGTCGCGCCAGAAGACGCCGGTAGCCGAATCCGCCGTGGTGGCACCGCTTTTCGCGTCATTGTGAATGGCGACGATATCGCCGCCCGCGCACAGCCCGCGCTCCCCCGCACCGGTGACGACGACGGTACGCACCTCGTCGTCATCCACCCAGGCCCGCAGTGCGGCGGTAATGGCAAGGGTCATCGGATGGTTCAGCGCATTGATCGCCTGTGGCCGGTTCAGTGTGATCAGACCGAGCCCGTCACGGTTATCGATAATGACTTCGGACTCGTTCATGCTGCTCCTACCACCGAGCGGGCGACGACCACCCGCATGATTTCATTGGTGCCCTCCAGAATCTGGTGCACCCGCAGATCGCGAACGATCTTCTCCACGCCGTATTCGGCCAGGTAGCCGTACCCACCGTGCAATTGCAGCGCTTTATTGGCGACCTCGAATCCGGCGTCGGTTGCGAATCGCTTTGCCATTGCGCACAATTCGACCTTGTCGTCGGCGTCCGCATCCAGCGCGGCCGCGGCCCGCCACAGCAACGTCCGCGCCGCCTCCAGCGAGGTGCGCATATCCGCGAGCTGGAATTGCAGTGCCGGATTGTCCAGCAGTCGATTGCCGAATGCCTTGCGCTCGGCCAGGTATGCCACCGACTTGTCCAGCGCAGTCTGACCGCCGCCGAGCGAGCAGGCGGCGATATTGAGCCTGCCGCCGTTGAGTCCGTTCATGGCGATGCGGAAGCCATTGCCCTCGATGCCGAGCATATTGGCGGCGGGCACCCTGGCATTGTCCAGAATCACCTGACGGGTGGGCTGCGCATTCCAGCCCATCTTCTTCTCATTGGCGCCGAAGGAAATTCCCGGGGTATCGGCCGGCACAATGAACGCCGAAATCCCGCGTGCACCAGCATCGCCGGTGCGCGCCATGATGACGTACACGTCGGTACTGCCCGCGCCGGAGATGAATTGCTTCACCCCGGTGAGCAAATAGTCGTCACCGTCGCGAACGGCCTTGGTACTCAAGGCCGCCGCATCCGATCCGACACCCGGCTCGGTGAGTGCGTAGCTGCCGAGCCATTCCATCGAGGTCAGTCGGGGCAGCCAGTGGTTGCGCTGCTCCGCATTGCCGTAGCTGTCGATCATCCACGAAACCATGTTGTGAATGGAGATATACGCCGCGATGGCCGGGCAGCCGGTGGCCAACTGCTCGAAGATGCGCACGGCGTCGAGCCTGCGCAGTCCGGAGCCACCCACATCCTCACCGATATAGATGCCACCCATACCGAGCGAGCCGGCCTTGCGCAGCACATCCACCGGAAAGTGCTTCTGCTCATCCCATTCGAGGGCGTTCGGGGCGAGATATTCGTCGGCGAAGTCGCGCGCCATCGCGGCGATGGCGCGCTCGTCGTCATCGAGTGCGAACACGATCGTCAACCTCTCGTCGGTGCGCTCGTTCAGTCCATGGTCGGAATGACGAAGTGGTTGCTGTCTTTGAGACCGGCGGGCCAGCGCTGGGTGACCGTCTTGGTCTTGGTGTAGAAGCGAATCGAATCCGGGCCGTGCTGGTTCAGATCGCCGAAACCGGAGCGCTTCCAGCCACCGAAGGTGTGATACGCGATCGGCACCGGAATCGGCACATTGATGCCGACCATGCCGACCTGCACACGGGCGGCGAAATCCCGTGCGGTGTCACCGTCGCGGGTGAAGATCGCGACACCGTTGCCGTACTCGTGCTCGTTGGGCAGGGCGAGCGCTTCGTCGTAATCCTTGGCGCGCACGATCGACAGCACCGGACCGAAGATCTCTTCCTTGTAGATCCGCATGTCCCGGGTGACCTGGTCGAAAAGCGTCGCGCCCGTGAAGTAGCCGCCCTCGCTGCCGTCCACCGCCAGGCCGCGGCCGTCGATCACCAATTCGGCGCCCTCATCGATGCCGATCTGGATGTAGTTCTCGACCCGGCCGAGCGCGTCCTTGGTGACCAGCGGCCCGAAGTCGGCACCCGCGTCGTCGGAGCGTCCGACATTCAGCTTGGCGATCCGCTCGATCAGCTTCTCGCGCAGGCGATCCGCGGTCTCGGCACCGACCGGGACGGCAACCGAGATGGCCATGCAGCGCTCGCCCGCCGAGCCGTAACCCGCGCCGATCAGCTGGTCGGCGACATCGTCGAGGTCGGCGTCGGGCATGACGATCGCGTGGTTCTTGGCGCCGCCGAAGCATTGTGCGCGTTTGCCGTTCGCGGTGGCGGTTTCGTAGATGTACTGCGCGATCGGGGTGGAGCCGACGAAGCCGACGGCCTTGACGGTCGGCGAGTGCAGGATCGCGTCGACCGCTTCCTTATCGCCATTGACCACATTGAATACGCCCGCGGGCAGACCGGCCTCGAGGAACAGCTCGGCCAGCCGCAGCGGCACCGAGGGGTCGCGCTCGGATGGCTTGAGCACGAAGGCATTTCCACATGCCAGCGCCGGACCGGCCTTCCACAGCGGGATCATGGCCGGGAAGTTGAACGGGGTGATACCCGCGACGACGCCGAGCGGCTGACGCATGGAGTAGACATCGATCCCGGTGCCCGCGCTCTCGGTGTACTCGCCCTTGAGCAGATGTGGGATACCCGCCGCGAATTCGATGACCTCGATGCCGCGCTGGATATCGCCCTTGGCATCGGCAATGGTCTTGCCGTGCTCGGAAGACAGCAGTGCCGCAAGGGAATCCATCTCGTCCTGCACCAGCGTCAGGAATTTCATCAGCACCCGCGCCCGCTTCTGCGGGTTGAAGGCAGCCCAGACCTGCTGCGCCTCGGCGGCATTCGCGATGACGGCATCGACCTCGGCCTTGGACGCCAACGGCACCCGCGCCTGCACCTCGCCGGTATTCGGATCGAAGACATCACCGAAGTTGCCCGAGCCTCCGGCGACATGCTGTCCGCCGATGTAATGAGTCAGTTCGCGAACCATGCCAGTCCTGTTCTCGTAGTCGACGCCGCGCATCGCGCGATCTACGGTCATCCTATAGTTGGATCTCCAAGTAAAATAGACGGGCAGGCGGACTGTGACCGATCCCACAGCAATCGTCGAGCGAACTATGACCGCGCACACGACGGTGAACCGAATTACCCGACAACCATGCGGCCACCGACGGCTTCCCCTTCCGAGCAACCCGCCAGGACGCGTTCACCTAGCGCTGTGACCGCCATCACCGTACGATTAGTTTGACGTCCTAGTATCGGGCGCCATACAGGATCTCCCCGGAGGACCCCGTGGCCGATAGCACCGCGCTCTACACGCCCACCCATCCCGTCCGATTCGTGACCTCGGCCGCGCTATTCGACGGGCATGATGCCGCGATCAACATCATGCGGCGGATTCTGCAGGCGCAGGGGGCCGAGGTCATTCACCTGGGGCACAATCGCGCGGTCAGCGAGGTCGTCGACGCGGTGCTCACCGAGGATGTCCAGGGCGTCGCGGTGAGTTCGTATCAGGGCGGACATGTCGAATACTTCGAATATCTCGCCGATGCGCTGAAAGAGGCAGGGGCCGAACATGTTCGGATCTTCGGCGGTGGCGGCGGGGTGATCGTCCCCGAGGAGATCGCGCGACTCGCCGAATCCGGTGTCACGATCTTCTCTCCCGAGGACGGCCAGCGACTCGGCCTGCCCGGCATGATCAATCAGCTCGTTCGCGCCTGCGATATCGATCTCGCCACGGAGCCGCCGGTGCTGGACGCGGTGCTCGCCGGTGAGCGGGCCGCACTTGCCCGTGCGATCACCTGTCTGCAGCAGGACACACTGCCGGAATCCGATCGGCAGGCCCTGGCGACGGCCGCCGCCGCGCGCACTGTGCCGGTCCTCGGTATCACCGGCACGGGCGGCTCCGGAAAGTCCTCGCTCACCGACGAATTGGTGCGCCGTCTGCGGTCGGATCAACAGGACAAATTGCGGGTCGCGATTCTCGCGGTGGATCCGACCCGGCGGCGCGGCGGCGGCGCGCTGCTCGGCGACCGCATCCGGATGAACGCCCTCGATGCCGACCATATTTTCTTCCGCTCGCTGGCCACCCGGGGCGGCCACGAATTGCCGCAGAATATCGATGCCATCGTGACCGCCTGCAAGGCCGCGGGATACGACCTGGTGATCCTGGAAACCCCAGGCATCGGCCAGGGCGACGCCGCGATCACCGACCACGTCGATGTGGCGATGTATGTGATGACACCGGAATTCGGCGCGGCCTCCCAGCTGGAGAAGATCGATATGCTGGATTTCGCGGATGTGGTGGCGATCAATAAGTTCGAACGCCGCGGCGCCGCGGACGCGCTGCGGGATGTGTCGCGCCAGCTGGTGCGCAATCGCGAGGAGTTCACGAAGTCCCCCGAGGATATGCCGGTATTCGGCACCAGCGCGGCCACCTTCAACGATGACGGGGTGACTGCGCTCTACCAACACCTCACCGGATTGCTCGCCGTGCGCGGTCTGCCCATGGAGCCCGGCGTACTTCCCAAGGTGAGTACTCGCGCCTCGACCAGATTCGCGCAGATCATTCCGCCCGCCCGGGTGCGCTATCTCGCCGAGATCGCCGAAACGGTGCGCGGCTACCACGCCGTGACCGCCGAACAAATCGTCGCGGCACAACGCTTGCAGCGCCTCGACCAGGTGGCGGCCGAACTGCCCGAGGATACCGCGGTGGCCGAGCTGGCCGAAAAGGCGCGTGCCACATTGCATGCCGATAGTGCCGCATTGCTCGCGGACTGGCCCGAACTCGCCGAATCCTATCGGGGCGAGGAGCAGGTGGTGCGGGTGCGCGATCGCGAGATCCATACCCCGCTGCGCCGGGAGACATTGTCCGGCAATTCCATTCCACGCGTCGCGCTGCCCCGATTCACCGATCACGGTGAGCTGCTGCGATTCCTGCGTTCGGAGAATTTGCCCGGCCGGTTCCCGTTCACCGCGGGCGTCTTCGCATTCAAGCGCGATAACGAGGATCCGGCGCGGATGTTCGCGGGCGAAGGCGATCCGTTTCGCACCAATCGGCGGTTCAAGGTGCTCAGCGAACATGCCGACGCGACTAGGCTTTCCACGGCCTTCGATTCGGTGACGCTCTACGGTCACGACCCCGCCGAACGCCCGGACATCTACGGCAAGGTGGGCACCTCGGGTGTTTCCATCGCCTCGCTCGACGATATGAAGGCGCTCTATGACGGCTTCGATCTGACCGCGCCGTCCACCTCGGTATCGATGACGATCAACGGCCCGGCCCCGACCATCCTGGCCTACTTCCTCAATACCGCCATCGACCAAGCGCTGGAACGCTTTTCGACCGCCGAGGGCCGCGAGCCCACCGCCGAGGAGACCAAGGACATCACCGCGCGGACCGTGGCGACAGTGCGTGGCACGGTGCAGGCCGACATTCTCAAAGAGGACCAGGGCCAGAACACCTGCATCTTCTCCACCGAATTCAGCCTGCGCATGATGGCCGATATCCAGGAGTGGTTCGTGCGCAACGGCGTTCGCAATTTCTACTCGGTCTCGATCTCCGGCTATCACATTGCCGAGGCCGGTGCGAATCCGATCAGCCAGCTGGCCTTCACCCTGGCCAATGGATTCACCTATGTCGAGGCATATCTCGCGCGCGGAATGCAGATCGACGACTTCGCGCCGAACCTGTCGTTCTTCTTCTCCAATGGCATGGATCCGGAGTATTCGGTGATCGGCCGGGTCGCCCGGCGGATCTGGGCCATTGCCATGCGAGATCGCTACGGCGCCAACGAACGTTCGCAGAAGTTGAAGTACCACGTCCAGACCTCGGGCCGCTCACTGCACGCACAGGAGATGAGCTTCAACGACATTCGCACCACCCTGCAGGCGCTCATCGCCATCTACGACAACTGCAATAGCCTGCACACCAATGCCTATGACGAGGCGGTGACCACGCCCACCGCGGAATCGGTGCGCCGTGCGCTGGCCATTCAGCTCATCATCAACCGCGAGTGGGGCGTCGCGATGAACGAGAATCCGCTCCAGGGCAGCTTTCTCTTCGATGAACTGACCGATCTCGTCGAGGAGGCCGTACTCGCCGAATTCGATCGCATCAGTGAGCGCGGCGGAGTGCTCGGCGCCATGGAGACCGGCTACCAGCGCGGCAAGATCCAAGACGAATCCATGCGGTACGAGCACCGCAAACACGATGGCTCACTGCCGATCATCGGCGTCAACACCTTCCGCAACCCGCACGGGGAACCGCATCGGGTCATCGAATTGGCGCGCGGCACGGAAGCGGAAAAGCAGTCACAGCTGAAGCGCGTGCGCGAATTCCAGAACAACCATCGCGACGCCGCACACGCCGCCCTGGCTCGCCTGGACGCGGTGGCCCGCACCGACGACAACATTTTCGAGACCCTGATGGACGCCGCCCGGGTCTGCACCCTGCAGCAGATCACCGACACCTTCTTCACCGTCGGCGGCCAATACCGCCGCAACGTGTGAAATAGGGCGGGCACTGGGGACAGCTCCCCGCCTCCAATGCAGCTCGCCCGCGACGCATTGAAGAACGAGATCTGTCGTCGGCCGCGCTAAACGGCGAATCTGGATCTCTTCCCATTCCGAAGTCGGTGATATCGGGTCTAACCATGCGAGCGCGTCCATTCCACCTCGCCTTCGTCGTGATGTCGTCGGCAAGCTCCCCACCGCCGAGAACTTCGCATCGACCCGGCGATGGGGCTGAAATAGACACTAGGCGTGGGTATTTCAGTCCGTAACCGCCTTGCCGTCCACAATCGTCTCCACCGAGGACAACGCACGGTTACCGTTGGACTCATGTACCCCGGCGGGGAGAACGTCACAGGTGAGCGGTTGCGCGCTGCGCGTGAAGTGGCGGGACTCAGTCTGTCCGCCCTCGCCGCGCGCACGCACTACTCCAAGGCGCTGCTCGGATTATTGGAGACCGGGCAGCGCCGCGTCCTACCCGCGCACGTTCGCGCCTACGCCGATGCGCTGGGGATCGGCTCAGCGCTGTTCATCGAACCGGCCGATGGCGAACGGGCGGCGGCGGAGTGGATTCATCGAGTCGCCGCGTCGGACCTGTGTGCGGACACCCTGGATCGCCTGGAACTGGCGGTGGACGACTTGGCAGCGGGCTACCCGACGACCCCGCCGGGAGAATTGCTTGTGCGCATCCGTCAGCACCTCGGCTACGCCGGACGACTCATGGACAGCCGCAAGCCCCTGGCCCAGCACCGCCGCTTGCTCGTCACGGTCGGCTGGCTGTCGCTGCTGGCCAGCACATGCCATATCGACCTGGGCGAAATCTCCGCCGCAGCGGCACGGGGACACCTGGCATGGAAGCTCGCGGACGAAGCGGGGCACCGTGAGATCGCGGCATGGTGCCTGGAAACACGAGCATGGCAGCAACTGACGGATGGGGAATTCGCGGCGGCGGCCGAACTGTCACGCGCCGCGCAATCCCTTGCCCCGGAGGACAGTTCAGCGTTCATCCAAGCCACAGCCCAAGAGGGCCGCGCATTGGCGCGGCTCGGGGACAGCAAGGCTACGTACGGGGCTTTACGCCGCGTCGCCAGGCTGGTATCCGGGCTGAGCACGCCCGACCGGCCCGAACATCATTTCCGCTACGACCCCGCGAAGTCGGATGCCTACGTGGCCACTACGCTGGCCTGGCTCGGTGATCCAGCGGCGGAGTCCTACGCCCGGCACGTTCTCGCCGATCTGGCAGGCGCAGCGACCGTCCGGCCGCGTCGAATCGCTTCGGCGAACCTGGATCTAGGGCTGGCGCTGGTCGCGGCCGACAAGCCGGACGAAGCGGCACACGTCGCGATGGCGGCGGTGGAATCCGGGCGCCTGGTGCCGTCGAACTACTGGCGCGTGTCCGAGGTTGTCATGGCGATCGAAGGCCGAGGCGCGCCTGATGCGGCCGTGGTGCGCGAAGCGTTCCGCGACACCTACCGGGCATAGCGGCGAAAGGCTTCGACGCGGCCGAACAGCGCGATATCGCCGACGCGGCGGTGCGGACATTCCTGTCCGCGTACGGGTCCCGCTGATTGCGAACGCGAGCGAATACGCGCGTGTGACAATCGCGACGTCAGGGCTTCGACACGATTGGAGACGGCGGACATGGCGCTATCGGACATCCGGATGGTCGACGCGCACATTCATCAATGGGACCCATTCGCCACGCCCCGCGAATTCAGCGCGGTCGCGAAGGTGTTCCGGGCGGTGCCGCTGCCGATCGACGTGGCCAAATGGCTGGCACCGCGTAAGGATCGCGAATTCGTCGGGGATCCGTCGGCCTACGCGGATGAATACCTGCCAGCCAACTATCGCGCGGATGCCGCTGGCCTGCCGGTCGAGACGATCGTGCACATCGAGGTCGCATGGACCGGGCCGGACAAGTCCGAGGAGACGGCATGGGTGGCCGGGCTGCCGTTCGGTGGCGACAACCCCGACCTCGGGGCGATCATCGGCAATGCCGATCCCGCGGCACCCGATTTCGCCGAACTCCTCGATGCGCACGCCGCCGCATCACCGCTGCTGCGCGGAATTCGCGCGCATGTGGCGCATCACCCCGATTCGGGTGTACGGCCGTATACGAAGATCGAAAGTGCCCTCACCACGAAGGAATTTCTGAATGGTTTCGCACTGCTGGCCGAGCGCGGGCTCACCTTCGAAGCCTGGCTGTATTCGCACGCACTACCGGATGTGACCGCATTGGCCCAGCGGTATCCCGAGGTGCCGATCGTGCTCGACCATCTCGCCACCCCCGCGGGCATTTTCGGTCCGATCGGCAAACACACCGGAACCAATCCGAGCCAGCGCCGGGAACTGTTCGTCCGCTGGCGCGACGACCTCACGGCACTCGCCGAAAACGCCAATGTGGTGGCCAAAGTCAGCGGCCTCATGATGCCGGTGCTCGGCCACCCGGTGCCACGACGCGGCACCTCGACCCCAGTTCCCGTGCTATTGGACCGAATTCGCCCGCTGTTCGACCACGCCTATGACGTCTTCGGACCCGATCGGCTGCTCTGGGGATCCAATTTCCCGGTGGACAAACCGATTACGACCATTCCCGACGGTGTCGAGATCATCAGCACCGCGATCACCGAGCACGGCGGCGGCCGCAATGAACTCGAACAGATCTTCCGAACCAACGCCCAGCGGATCTATCGAATCGAATCCTGATGATGGATGGCGCCGAGGTGACATAGCGCGAGCCTGACTTGTCGGTGGCGATCGATAGCATGTGCCGCATGAAAGCAACCGGCACCTTCTCCGTCGTCTCCTTCGTCCCCACCGACGTCGTGCCGGATCCGGCCGTCACCACCGCGCTGCCGGTCGGCATCGCCACCATCTCGAAGGAGTACGCCGGTGCGATCACCGGACGCTCCACGACCCTGTTCACCTCCGCTTTCGACCACGCGACGGGCATGGGGACCTATATCGCGATGGAGTCGTTCGAGGGCGCGCTGCACGATCGCGGGGGCAGTTTCAACTTCGCGCATTCGGCGAGCACGCGCGGCTCCGACCGCACCGACGAATTCTTCGTCATCGTCGCCAACAGCGGCACCGGCGAACTCACCGGCATCTCCGGCACCGGCGGTCTCACCGTCGATAGCGATGGTGTACACCACATCTGGTTCGATTACGAACTCGACTGATCGCCTCGGACGACGAAGGCCTCGGCGATCTGACGGGTCAATGTGTCCCGGGCCGTGGCCAGGGACGGGCCGTACCAGGTGAGGCTGCGGCCCTCGACCAAGGCGACCGGAAGGCCCGGAAAGGCTTCGGGGCCATCGGATCTGGTGAATACGTAGGGCTCGTCCGGTAGGAGGACGAGTTCGACGTCGCGGGTCAACTCGTCCTCGGCGATGTGCGGGTAGCGCCCGGGACGGTCGGCGTGCACGAGCCGGAGTCCGAGGCGCGCGGCCAGGTCACCGGTGAAGGTGTCGTGACCGACCACCATCCAGGGATTGCGCCAGATCGGGATCACCGCGTTGCGCGGCGGCTCGGCAGGTGGTGCAGCCCAGGATGATTCGGCTTCGACGAGCCAGTCCGGCACCTGGCCGGCCAATGCTTCGGAGAACAGTCGGCGCAGCGAGGCGAACCCTTCCGCCAAGGTCTCGATCTTGGTGACCCACACCGGTATATCCGCACCGCGCAGCCGTTCGACATCGATGCGCCGGTTCTCTTCCTGATTGCACAGCACCAAATCCGGCCGGAGCTCGATAATTCGGCGCACATTCGGGTTCTTGGTGCCGCGCACCCGCTCAACGTCCAACTCGGCGGGATGTGTGCACCAATCCGTCGCCGCAACAAGGATTTCCGGACGACTCACCGCGACGGCTTCGGTCAAGGAAGGCACCAGCGACACCACTCGTCGAACCGGACGACCGATCGCAACGGCTGCGCCGAGATCGTCGACGGTCATGACAGGACCCGACGGCAGAGGACGCGCAGCCGTTCGGGTGGCACGGTCGGCAGCACATTGCCCGCGCCGAGTACCAGCAGGTAGAGGATCTGCGCCGTCTCCTCGGCCGCATCCTCGGCGTACCCGCAGTCCATGAGCAGGGTGCGCAGGACATCGAGCCGGGTGCTGTCCACACGTTCCTTCGCCGCCGCGGCGATCGGATCGTCCAGCGCCCAGGCGCGCACGGCCACCTCGATACTGGCGGGCTCGTCATCCTCGAGTACCAGATCGATGAGCAGTTCGAGCCGACCGCGCGGATCGAGGTCGGCCGCCTCGATCTCGCGCAGATACCGCGTGGTGTGCTGTTCCTCGAAGTAGCCGAGCAGCGCGGATTTGTAGCCGGGCATACCCGAAAAGTGGTGGTAGAACGATCCGGTGCTGAGCCCGGTCGCCGCGACCAGCTTGTCGATCGTGAGTCCGGTCGGCCCGGCTGTGCCGAGGATCACCAGCCCTGATTCCAGCCATGAAGTCTTGCCTGCCACGCTCGCCAGCCTATAACATAATTTTTGTTCTGTTCTGGAACACCCCATAATTTCCGCGTTTACGGAGGTCGCGATGACCGCGATGACCACATCGTCCGCACCCAGCGCCAGCACATCCGCCCGCTGGGCGGCACCCGTTCAGATCACAGGTGCCGCACTCGTCGGGCTGATCGGAGCGGCACACCTGCTCGTCGTGCACGCCTTCAATGGCGATGACTCCGCTGGCGAAGAGATGATCAACGAACTGTCCAGGAGCACGACGACCGCGCTGTTCGACGGGGGCAGGCAGATCAGCGTCTTCGATCTCAATACCGGTTACAGCGTCGGAATGGGCCTGTTCGGACTGCTTTTCGGGCTACTGGTGATCAGCGCGGTCCGGGCCGCGCCGCAGTTGATCGCCCGCTGGTCGTTGTTCAATGCCATCTGCGTGGCGATGGCCGGTGGCCTCTGCTGGATTGCGGCGCTCTACTTTCCCGAACCGGTGATCGCGGTATCCGCGCTCGCGACACTGTGTTTCGCCGCCGTACTGGTGGCCGGGCCCGTCGAACGGCGCTGAAGCACGGTCAGCGCTCCAGCGCGTGATAGAGCGCGCGCAGATCGCGCAGCCCGGCCGCGGCCATCGGCTCGTCCTCGGCGATCATCCGCAGCGCCCGACGCAGCAGCATCGGATCCAGATCGTCTATGGCGGGACGGAATTCGACCTTCGGCAGATCGGGCAGTTGGGTCCGATCGCCGTAGGGATCGTCGGATACCGCCGGGCGCGTATCGCGTTCGATGCCGACGATGAGCGTATCCAGGTCGAGGCCGCGCAGGGTGAGGATTTCGCGGGGACGCTCGTCGAGACGTTCGGCGAGCAGATAGCAGACCGCCGCCACATGCTTGCACGGCCAGCCGGGATCCGGGCAGGTGCAGGAGAAGTCCAGGTCCGCGGCCGTCGTCGGGAGCAGATGTTCGCCGAGGCTCATCGGCAAAGCGCCGGAGGCGATTTCGGCGAGCACGCCCGGCGCGGTCCGGATGGTTTCGACGAGCAGTTCCAGTTCCTCGTCGCGCAGCGGCCGAATGGCGAAGACAGCGGTGAACGGGCGCGGCTGACTCCCCTGTACTTCCGCGGTGACCGCGCCCGGTTCGATCCGGTAGCTCACCACCTGCCCCGCCCGGGCGTAGGTGCGGCCGCGGGCCAGCCGACCGGGTTCGGCCATTGCCTCGACCGCCTCGATGAGCGCCTTACCCCACCAGGTGCGCCCGAATCCGCCACGGCGGCTGCGCGCTTCCACCCCGCCCTTGACCGGACGGCGCTTGCCGTACTTGCTGTAGTCCTCGAAGGGGCTCAATCGCCGACCGCCTCGGCGCCGAGGGCGAAGAGCTGGTGCAGTTCGTCGGTACTCAATTCGGTGATCCAGTTCTCGCCGGCGCCGATGGCCAGATCGGCGAGTTGACGTTTGCCGCTGATCATTTCGTCGATCTTCTCCTCGATGGTGTCGACGCAGATCAGCTTGCGAACCTGCACATTGCGCTGCTGACCGATCCGGAAGGCCCGGTCGGTGGCCTGGTTCTCGACCGCCGGATTCCACCAGCGATCCAGGTGCACAACATGATTGGCGGCGGTGAGATTCAGTCCGGTGCCACCGGCCTTGAGCGATAGCAACATCAGCGGCGGGCCGCCCGGCTCCTGGAATCGCTCGACCATGGTGTCGCGCTGCTTCTTGGGCACCCCGCCGTGCAGGAAGGCAATCGCGGTGCCGAAGCGCTCGATGAGATATGGCGTGATGAGATCACCGAATTCCCGGAACTGGGTGAACAGCAATGCCTTCTCGCCGTCCGCGAGCACCGCATCGAGGACATCCTCCACCAGCGCGAGCTTGCCGGAACGGTGGCGGCCCCGGTGCAGTACGCCCGAACCATCGCCGAGGAAATGCGCGGGATGGTTGCAGACCTGCTTGAGCCGGGTCAGCGCGCCGAGCACGGCACCCTTGCGCGCCATCCCCTTCGCATCCTTCAGTTTGGCCAACATGTCGTCGACCACCGCCTGGTACAGCGCCGCCTGCTCAACGGTCAGGTTGGCGCGCACCGTCATCTCCAGCTTCTCCGGCAGATCGCTGATGACGGTGGGATCGGTCTTGACCCGGCGCAGCACGAACGGCTGGGTGATGGTGCGCAGCCTGCTGATCGCGTTCTCGTCCCGATCGCGTTCGATCGGCACGGCGAAGCGGGCACGGAAGGTCTGTGCGCTGCCGAGCACCTTCGGCATCGTGAAATCCAGAATCGAGCGCAACTCCTCCAACCGGTTCTCCACCGGAGTTCCGGTGAGCGCCAACCGATGTCGCGTGGGCAGTGCGCGGGCCGCCTTCGCCTGCCTGGTCCCCGCGTTCTTGATGTGCTGCGCCTCGTCGAGCACCACGCGGTCCCATTGCTGGCGGGCCAATTCGACCGCGTCCCTTGCCAAGAGCGAGTAGGTGGTGATCACCAGATCCGCATCGGCGACGGCTTCGTCGAGTTCGTCGCCGACCCGCCGCCCCGCGCCGTGATGCACCAGTACACGCAGGTCCGGCGCGAACCGCTCGGCTTCGCGCTGCCAGTTGCCCACCACCGACATCGGGCACACCAGCAGTGTCGGCCCCGGTGCACCATCGTCAGGTCGGATGCGGCCCTCGATCCGTCCGGCTCCGCCGCGCCGCGCCGCGCCGCGCGAAATGATTTCCGCCGCAACGTATTGCGCGGCACCCCCAGATTCGTTGGGCGCGACCGGTGGCGCGGTGTGTACCTCTTGGCCGGTGCGGGCGGCGTCTTCGGTCAGCGAGCGGCTGGTCTCGCGTTCGTGCACCAGCAGGGCCAGCACCTGCACCGTTTTGCCCAGCCCCATATCGTCGGCGAGAATTCCGCCGACGCCATAGCGGCTCATGGTGGCGAGCCATGCCAAGCCACGTTCCTGATACGGCCGCAGTTGCGCTTTGAGGCCGACCGGCGGGGTGACCGGTTCGAGATCGCGGGTCCGGTCCAAAAGGTCCGCGGCCCAGCCGGTCGCGGTGACCTCGGTAATCGGCACCTTCTCGACATGGCCGGTGACGAGTTCGCCGACCAGATCGGCGAAGGTGATTTCGGAGTCGTCGAGATGGGCGGCGACATAGCGGGCGGCCGCGGCGAGCACCTTGTGGTCGGCCTGCACCCATTCGCCGCGCAACTGCACCAGATCCGATTTCGAGCGGATCAGCCTGGCCATCTCGGCCTTGGTCAGCACGGTATCGCCGAGCGCGAGTTCCCAACGGTAGGAGACGAGTCCGCGCATGCCGACGGTGCTCTCCGCGGCGGGGACGGCGCTGTCCACCCGCAGCCGCATGGTCGGCGCGGTGATATTCCAGGCCCGCGGCAGCAGCAGCCGGACACCGGCCGCCTGCAACGCATGCGCACCGTGCTCGACCAGATCCGCGACCACCTCGGTCGGCAGCAGCAGATCCATCGACTGCGGATCGTTCGGCAGGTCGCGCAGTCGCGGATAGGCCCGCGTCGCCTGCCCCAGCTTCTCGATCGCCGTCCGGACCAGCACCGGATCACCCAGCAGCGGAACCGGATTCGGCGCCTCACCATCGGCGCGCAGACAGACCTGCAGTCGCCACAGCGCCACCGAATCATCGGCGTCGGCATCCGCCGCACCGAAGGCGATATCGCCCTCCGGCTCCAGCAGACGCAGCACCAACTCCGGCTCATCCCCGGTCAGACTCGCCCGCCAGCGTTCCAATACCTCGGCCAGCTGATAGCTGCCGCCGTCGACGGCGACATCACCTATAAGCGCGGCCACCAGCGGATGCACCGACGGCGGCGGATCCATCAGCTCCCTGGCGATCGGATCGGCGAGCTCGGTGACCATATCCTCGAGCAGCACGGCGGGCTTCCCCGCGACGCGCAGCGCGGGCGGCATCGCCACTGCCAACTCCGCCAGCCACGCGCGCTGCCGCTCCCCGCCGACCAATCGCCATCGCACCCACCACTGCCCGTCATCCCGGCGCAGCTCCGGTGCCACCCGCCCGGCCCGCACCCACCGCTCGACCCCGTGCGCCACATGCGCGAGAAACCGCAGATCCCCCGAAACCGCCTCGACGGGCAGCCGCTGGCGCAATGCCGCCGCGGCCGCAGCGGGCACCATCGCATGCGCCCGCACCTGCTCGGTCTCCGCATCCACCCCGTTGGCCAGCACCTGCGCCCGATGCCGGAACTTCGATGCCGCCAGCACCGCACCCAGCGGATCGGGCAGCGCGACAACCGGGGCCTCCTGCCACAGCAGCAACCCCGATCCCGGCGACCACAGACCGTGCAGCATCACCCCATCCAATCAGGTGCCTCCGACAGCGATCGGACGGCGGCCAGGCCGGTCTCCCAGATTTCTGGACAGAACCGGAACATATTGGCATATCCGCTGGTCACGGGGCCTATATCGAGGCCAGAGAGTGTTAGGCGGCGCCGATGACGAGGGCGCTGCGGGGTGGTTTCGAAGACGTCGGCCGATGTGCAGGCATGCTCACCGTGCGTGCGCCAGCAGGTGGAATGCGCCGCGGATGACGGACTGGCCGGCAAGTGTCACCGACAGTGTGTCGAGGGTGGTGTGTGGGTCGGAGACCATAAGACTTGTCGCCAGGGTTCGGTCGTCGGTGGTGCGGGCCAGGTAGTGCAGGGTGACCACGCCTGGTTCGCTGCCACCCTTGTACCAGACCGTGGGGAATTGTCTGGTGTCGAGGTTGAGTCCCTCGTCTTTCTGCGATAGGGCGTGGCCGATTTCGGGTTGGTCGAACTGCGCGAGTCCGGCGAAGGCGTGGCAGATATCGGTCGGGGCGGCGAACCATTCGATCTGGTCGATGTGTTTCGGCTCGGGCCAGGTCTCCTGCAGGTCCGGGAGGGGCCGGTACTCCAACTGTTCCAACGCGGCGACTCGGTCATGGGGTGACAGCGCCAGGTAGCGCTGCGCGCAGGTCGTGTCGCTGTTTCCCTTGAGCTGGAAGAATGCCTTGGTTGTCAGGAACGGGGTATTCGTGTCGGGTTGCCGATGACCGAACAGCCTCAGCTGGCGTTCCACTGCGTCCCGGCCCAGCTGGTGGATCAGATGGTCGGTGGCGGTGTTGTCGCTGATCGAGATCATCAGTTCGGCATATTCGGCCAACGAGGCGGTGGCGCCTGCTGGACGGTTCTGCATGGTGCCCGACGGCAGGCTTTTCCAGTCATCCCTGATCGCCAATCGCTCGTCCCATCCGACGCGTCCTTCGGCGACCGCGCGGGCGAGGGCTCCCAAGACATAGAGCTTGAACGCCGAACCGATCGGGCGCAGCGTGTCGGGGTTGAGGCCGTGCACGATCCGGCAGTGGTCGTCCGGTTCGATTTCCGCTGCTGCGAAGGACACTCGCCGGCCGAGCCGGGCGAGCTGCGTATCGATCTCGGCCCACGATGCTGGTGGCGGAACGTCGGTGGTCAGGCGCACTTCTTCGATCAACCCGGCCGTGTTCGTGCGAACCGTGACGAGATAGTTGCCAGTGTCACCGTGCACCGCGGCTTGGACGAAGTCCGGTCGTGCCGCGACGATTTCACCGACGACGAGCCGGCCGATCCGCATCAGGGCGGCATTGAATCCGTCCGCCCCGCTGCTGGCGTCCAGCAGGCCGGATGCCAGATGGTCCCGAATCTCCTGGTCCGGCAGGGGACTTCGGGTCGACGCTGACACTATCCAGTCCAGTTGTGCTGTGGCGGTGGGTGCGCTCTCGATCATTGCGCTGACCTTTCGGTGATGTCGTTGCTGTGAGCCGATTTCGCTCGTCCGCGGTATACGGCTGTTGTTCGCGAATCCGCCCTACCGCTTGTAGCTCGACAGAAATCGGGCCAGCGGTCCGGGCTTGGTACCGGGAAGAACCCAGTCGGCGATGTCGGCGACCACGGCAGGGTCGAGGTGGTGCGGCCGTTGGTAGTCGGCGGGTGTGGAACGTCCGGAACCGGAGAAGAACATGTGGTCGTCGGCGTCGTGAACGCGGATCGTGACGCCGGGCCGGTGGGCCAGTCCCGCCCGCCAGCGGGGCAGGTCCTCGTCGACGGTCACCTGGTAGTCGCGGCCGCCCTGGATGACGAGAACCGGCTTGTCCAGCTCTGCGGCGGTCGCGACCGGGTCGTAGTCGCGCAGATCCAGCCAGTACGAGGCCGGCCAACCGAACAGCAGCTCCGTGGCCGGGGTCGCGGGTGACAAGTTCACACTCTCCACGAGCGCGGCTTGGCGCGTGATCGACTCGACCGCGCCCGCCATGTCCTGGCCGGAGTCGAGCGCGGCCAGATAGTGAACGGTTCGGACGGCGGCGCGGGGCAGCGGCAGCGTGTCACCGGCCAGGATCACGATGCCGGCAACGGACGGTTCGGCCGCCGCGACCCGCGGAGCGGCCTTCCCGCCGCCGCTGTGGCCGACGACGAACACCCGCGCCGGGTCCACATCCGGATGCTGTTGCAACACACCGACTGCGGCTATCGCATGCGGTAGGTACTCCTCGACCATGGTGAACCCGGGTTCGACCGCCACCTGGCCGTGCACATAGTTCACCTTGTCGAACCGCAGCACCGCCACGCCACGGCTGGCCAGGCCCCATGCCAAGTCTTTGAACGGCTTGTTCGGTCCCGTGGTCAAATCCCGGTCGGTGGGCCCAGACGCCAGCAACACCACACCCGGGCGCAGGCCACGTCCCCGGGGCACGGTCAGCGTGCCCGGCACGGCCAGCCCCCCGGATCCGACCGTGACCTCCTGCTCGGTGAATTTGCGCGGCGCGGCGTAGCGGGGCGGTGTCCACGCCGACGTGATCGGCGGGGCGAGCCGGAAACCGTGCAGCCTGCCGGTGTCGTCGACCGAGACGACGACCGTAAGCCCGCCACGCTCGCAGGTCACCGGGACGCTCATCTTGATCAGACCGGCTCCGATCGGCTCGCCCAGCGCCGCGCCCACCGTGCGGACCGCCCCGATTTTGGCGATCTCGCCACGCCACGCCACCTCTACCGTCTCGGCGGACACCGCCGCCCGCAGCCGAGGCGCGAACATGTCCTCGATCTCGGCGAACCGCTGCGTACGCGCGAGTTCGACCACGGCCGCGGCAATCGCGGCCGGATTGACATCCACCATCACATCCGTACCTTTCTCGCTTTTTGAGAAAGGTATCATGATGTGAGATCGTTAGGTAGTGGATGCATTCGAACTACTGGCACACCCGGTGCGACTGCGGATCGTGCATGCGATGCGCGGTGGGCAGATCCGCACCACAGCACAGCTGTGCGCCCGCCTTCCCGACGTATCGAAAGCGATGGTCTACCGGCACGTCGACCTGCTCGCCGACGCCGGAATCCTGGAAGTCGCCGAGGAGCGGCGGGTACGCGGCGCGGTGGAGCGCCACTATCGGCTGCGCCAGGACCGGGCGAGCGTCGATGCCGAGGCTGCCGCGGCACTGTCGCCCGAGGACCACCGACGCATCTTCGCCACCTCGCTGGCAGTACTGATCGCCGAGTTCAACGCCTACCTCGACCGGGAAAACCCCGACCCGGTAACCGATCTCGTCGGATACCGGCAGCACGCCGTCTGGCTCAGCCGACCGGAACTGGAACAGATGATCACCGAGCTACGCCAGGTGATCTTGCCCCGGCTGGCCAACCAGCCGACCCCCGACCGCGGGCAGTACCTGCTCAGCCCGATCTTCTTCCCCATCGAACCACCATCAGCCGACCCTGAAACCAAATGAGGCGAGCGGAAATCGACCTCTGCGGATCTGCAGAGCCTCGCTTGTCGCTCCTGCCGCGACAAACCTCGAACCCACCAGCGAACGAGATGCGCCGAACGAGCACGGTTGCCGCATAGCGCGCGGAGTGGTCCTCTCGGTAACAAACGATTCTCAGCGGCGAACCCCAGGCTCGCTGAAAATGACTCGTCCGGAACCGAATTCGGTAGCGGCGAAAATGTTCTGACCTCGGATCGCTCAGCGTTCCTGATCTTCGTCCTCGATACGTGCTCGGATCGCCTGCACCGTGCGGTCCTTCGGGATGCGCTCAGGCCAGCAGGTCACCGCGACGATCACGACCAAGGGCAGCCCGATCACAACGACATACCCGAGCACGATCCATCCGCTCATCGAATCTCGCTGTCCACGACCGACAGCGGCTCTACGGCGATCGTCGCGCACATCGCCACGGCAATCGCCGAAATCACGTCGGTGTCAGGTTCGGCGAACTCGACTTCCCATCCGTCGCTATCGACCAGTGACCATGACCCGTCCTCGCGCTGGAGATAGCTGTACCCCTCGTCGCCGTCCGGAGCCATCGCCAGCTTCCTGGCGTCTTCGTCATCGAATCGCGCGGGGAGTTCCATCTCCCGTCCCCCTTCAGCCGTCGTTGGTGGTGAGCACCCACCGCCGGGGTGCCGTTGAGGGCACGGCATCGACCCGGCGGCGGGGCTGAAAAACACGCTAGGCGTGCGACTTTCGGGAATGGAGTACTTCGGCGTCCACAGGCGTCTACAGCACAAAGCGCGTTAGGCTGGTCTTATGGAACCCGGTGCGCTGATGCGCGCCGCTCGCGAGGCGGCGGGTATCTCGCTGCGCGCTATGGCCGAGCGGAGCTACTACAGCCGGGCGTATCTGTCACTCATCGAGACCGGCCAGCGCCCGGTGCCTGCCGGTGTCGTCGCTGCCTACGAAAGGGTGCTGGGCGCGGACTTGGAGCGGCTGACGGCGGTGGCGCGAGCGCCAGCCAGCGTCGACCCCGTCGCCCTGTCCGACGTGGCAGTAATGCTGGCGGCTACGCGCCGAATCGAGGACGCGGCAGGGGCTTTGACGGTTCTACCGGCCGTGCGGGGCATGGCCGAGATGGCCGAGGCCTTTGCCGGTGAGGCACGTGCAGGACGGAGCGACGCGGCGTGCCTCGCGTCGGAGATCACGCAGTATCGGGGATGGCTGGAGCACGCGATCGGAGCCGACTCTGCCGCCCGGCGAAGCCTCGGCACGGCAGCGAGCCTGGCGAAGGAGTCCCGCGACCCGGACCGGATTGCGCACAGCCTGGGCTTTCTAGGCTACGTGACGGTCAGCGCGGGGAATTACGACGAAGTCCTCGCACTGTCGGACGCCGCGCTGGCGGTACGAGACGCGCACCCCGTCATCACGGCCTACGGACGGATGCGACGAGCCGAGCTATTGGCCGCGCACGGAGAGACGCGCCAAGCACAACGCGCGCTGGCTCTGGCCGACGCTGCGGCGGAAGCGGCGGACGGCATCGAGGCCCCCGCGTCGATGTACTGGTGGAGTACTGGATTCGGAGCTGTGCAGCGTGGCGGCGTTCTGGCGCTGCTGGGGTACACAGGCGAAGCAATCGAGGAAGCGACACACGGGCTGGCCGCGATGCCAGCCGAGCATCGCAGGTCCGAATGGTTGGCATCAGCGCTACGCCGCGTCGACCCGGACATGAGCGCGGGCGATTCGGTCGCATCGCAAACATGACACATGGTGGTGGCGACACCGCTGGTCTGTCGCTGATCGAGTCCGGCAAACGTGCTGTGCCCGCCGCTGTCATCGCCGCGTACGAGTCCGCGTTGGGCGAATCGGCAGATGGCGAGCGGGCTGGCGCGGAGTGGATTCGGCGCGTGGCCGCGTCGGATGTCGGTGGTGACACCCTCGACCGCCTCGAACTGGCTGTCGATGATCTGGCGTCGGCGTACTCGACCAGTCCGCCCGGTGAGCTGCTGAACGATATCCGGCAGCATCTCGGCTATGCCGCACGCTTGTCCGGCCGCGCCGAATCGCGACGGCGAACATAGATCTGGGCTTGGCCCTGGTAGCGGCCGATAAGCCGGACGAGGCGGCTGATGTCACGCTTAGGGCCGTGATTTCCGGCCGCCTGGTCCCGTCGAAGTTCTGGCGCGTCGCCGAGGTGGTGTCGGGAATCGAAGGCCGAGACGCACCGGATGCGGCAACCGTCCGCGACGCGTTTCGCGACACCTACCCGGCGAAATCGAGCGCTTCCTGACCGACGGCGCATCGCGGATCTGAACACCTGACGGCAGCGACATCGCTGGTCGACGATAGTTTCCGGGATACCGAGCCAGACAGATATAGATTGGACACAGCGATACCGGCTGGACACGAAACAGTCTCTGACCTCGGCTAGATGGACTGATCGCTACCACTCGGACAAAATTCGGAGAATACTGGTATATCCGCTGGTCATCGCGAGAGAACCGCAGTTGGGTGTCAACGGAAGCGGAGGGCAAAGCATGACGATTCTGCTCCAGGTACTCGAGCAGAGCTTCACGCCGACTACGCCGTGGGAACGGCGCAAATTCACCTTCGTCAATGCCGACAAGATCGTCGGCATGCGACTCGACGGACAATCCGGCGTCTGGCTGGATCTGTCGCGTCCTGGTGAATCTCAGCGTCTGGCCCGAACCCTGGACCCGCGTGAGGCGGTCACGTTCCTGCTCAACACCTTCGCGAAGATCGCCGAATGCGAGGAGCGCGGCGGCTCGTGGTTGATCGGGCACGATGGCGCGCACCCGGAGTCCATATCGGCGACCAGATTCCCGCCGCGGACGAGCGAAGTCGCCGATGACGAACTGCTGGCGCGCGCCTGGTTGTGAGCCCTGACCGGCTCGCTTCTCGAGGCGCTCCAGCTAGGCGCTACGAATGTCGGTGCATGCGGGTACATCTGACACCGTGCGTGCCGACATTCGACGATGGCTGCGTGCCCTGCTCGCGGTGGCGCTGCTCGCCGTGCCCGCATGCGCTGACCTGGGCACCGAACCGGTCGCGCGCACACCGGACAGCCCGAGCCGGGCCCAGCTCGAGCATCTGCTCGCCTCGGTGCGGGTCGTCGCCGTGCGCGGGCATCCGGGTGGTTATGAGCGCGGATGTCAGGAGGGGCGGGGATGCGTATTCGGTCCGTCCTGGACAGATGACTACGACGGACCCGGTGGGCACGACGGCTGCGATACCCGCAACGACGTGCTGAGCAGACAGCTGACCGGAGTGAGCTTTCGGCCCGGCACCAACGGCTGTGTGGTCACCGCGGGCACCCTCGACGATCCGTACACCGGCAACCGGATCACATTCAGCAAAGCCGATGCGGGCGATGTCCAAATCGACCACGTCTACCCGCTGGCCGCTGCCTGGGATATGGGTGCGGTGTACTGGCCACGCGAGCGCCGGGTGCGGTTCGCCAACGATATCGATGCGAATCTGCTCGCCACCGCCGCGAACACCAACCAGGCCAAGGGCGACAGCACGCCGTCGGCATGGCTGCCGCCCGCGCGGGCGAACCATTGCTTCTATGCGGGCAGATACCTCACCGTGGCGGTCCAGTACGACCTGCCGGTGACGGCCGCGGATAGCGCAGTCCTGATCGATATCGCCCGCACCTGCCCGTGATTCGCGTCCGGCGCCGCGTGCGTCTCGGGAGGATGCATTCCAGCTGTACTGCGCCTCGCACCGGGCCGGACTCAGGCTCCGGTGGCGACCGGACGCTTCGGGTCATTGGACCACTGCGACCACGAACCCGGGTATAGGGCCGCCTCGATGCCAACGGCGGCGAGTGCGGCGACCTGGTGGGCCGCGGTGACGCCGGACCCGCAGTAGACCGCGATCGGTCCGGACCCGAAGGCGGCGAACCGATCCCGCAATGCGTCCAGAGCATGGAATCGGCCGCTGGCGTCGAGGTTGTCCGCGGTCGGTGCGCTGACCGCGCCCGGAATGTGTCCAGCCTGCGGATCAACGGGCTCCACCTCGCCGCGATAGCGTTCGCCCGCACGCGCATCCAGCAGTACACCCGACCATTTGGCGGCGGCATCGGCATCGATCACCGGCATCTGCCCCGGCTGCACCTCGACATCACCGAGTTCGGGATCGGGTTCCGCGCCGGTGGCGATCTCGCCGCCCGCACTGATCCACGCGGGCAGGCCGCCGTCGAGAATCCGCACATCCGCGATCCCGGCCCAGCGCAGCAGCCACCAGGCCCTGGCCGCGGCCATACCGCCGGTCGCGTCGTAGACGACCACCGGATCCCCGTTGCACACACCCCAACTGCGCGCACACTTCTCCAGCTGCGTCGGATCGGGCAGCGGATGCCGCCCGCGCGCCGGTGACGGTGGCGCCGCCAGTTCGGTTTCCAGGTCGACGAAGACCGCGCCCGGGATATGCCCTTCCAGATAATGCTGCGGGCCGTCCGGATCCCCCAATGCCCATCGCACATCCAGTAGACGAACCCGCTTGTCTGCCAATACTTCCCGAAGTTCATCCGTCGAGATCAGTACCGCGCTCAACAAAGCTCCTAGTTCTGAATCCGTACCCTACGAGCACCGACGCTCCTCACCCTACGCATTCACTAGCACAGATGTCAGCGCGCCATGAAAGGTACCGGCGGGTAGACAAGACCCCTTTCGGTCGGCAGCACACGCCCTCGGGAGTGCGCGCGCCAGCAATTCAGTCCAGTTTCGAGCGACTGGCTGTGACAACTGGACTGATGACCGGGGAAGATCCCAGAAATGTCCAGGCTTTCCCCGGCGCTCGCCGAATCCTCACCAGCAGCATCGGCTACCGCGCAGGCGCGGCTCACCCAGCCGCTCGCCGCCGGTGTCGTGACCGCTTTGGTCGGGTTCACCAGCGCATTCGCGGTAGTGCTCAGTGGTCTGACCGCGGTGGGGGCCAGCTCGGCGCAGGCGGCATCGGGACTCTTGGCACTCTGCGTGACCCAGGCCATCGGCATGATGCTGCTGAGTTACCGGTATCGGCTGCCCATCACACTGGCCTGGTCGACACCGGGCGCAGCGCTGCTCGCCAGCACGGGGGCCGTCGCCGGTGGCTGGGCGGCGGCGGTCGGCGCATTCGCGATCACCGGAGTGTTGATCGTGATCACCGGACTCTGGCAGCGGCTCGGCAATCTGGTCGCCGCGATTCCGGTGGAGATCGCGCAGGCCATGCTCGCCGGAGTGCTGCTGCCGCTGTGTCTCGCACCGGTGAAGGCCGTGCAGGCCAGTCCGGCGGTGGTGGTCCCGGTGATCACGGTGTGGCTGGTGCTACAGCGATTCGCCAAGCGCTGGGCGGTGATCGCGGCCTTTGCCACCGCCGCGATCGGGGCGGGCATCAGCATCGCGGTGCAGCACAAACATCTCGATCTCGCCGCCATGGCACCGTCGCTCGAATTGACCATGCCGCAATGGAGCTGGCAGGCGATGATCGGTATCGCCATCCCGCTCTACATCGTCACCATGGCGTCCCAGAACATTCCGGGCACCGCCGTCATGAAGTCCTTCGACTACCAAGTGCCATGGCGCGCTTCGATGACCGTCACCGGTATCGGCACCATCCTCGGCGCGCCCGCGGGCGGCCACGCCATCAATCTGGCCGCGATCAGCGCCGCGCTCTCGGCGGCTCCGGCCGCGCACCCGGATCCGAAGCGTCGCTGGATCGCGGCGTGCACCGCGGGCGCCACCTACCTGCTCCTTGCGCTCGGCTCGGCCGCACTCGTCACACTGATCGCCACCGCCCCCAGGGGCACGCTGGAAACCGTTGCCGGACTTGCCCTGCTGGCCACCCTCGCCGCGGCGCTGGCCGGTGCGCTGAAGTCCGAACAGCACCGCGAGGCGGGTGTCGTCACCTTCCTGATCGCCGCATCCGGAGTCGGGTTCCTCGGCATCGGGGCGGCCTTCTGGGCTCTGGTCGCGGGTCTGGTCGTCCGCAAAGTTCTTGCGCACCGTCAGGACTGACGTCCTTTCGGGGATGGCCCGAGCTGAACGACAGTGCGGCTCGGACTGAGAGGCCTGCCCTGAGCTTCGGGTGCAGCGGCAGCCTCCGCAGGACGCAACCGCGCCTGCGCTGGGCTACATGCGACTCAGCAATGTCAACGGGTCCTCGAGCAATCCGGCGACGGTCGCGAGGAACCGGGCGGCGAGCTCACCGTCGATCATCCGGTGGTCGAAGCTGATACCGAAGGTGGTCACCCAGCGGACGGCGAGCTCATCGCGAAATACCCACGGGCGCTTGCGGATCGAGCCGAGGCACAGGATGGCCGCCTCACCCGGGTTGACCAGCGGAACACCGGTGTCGACACCGAAGACGCCGACATTGGTAATGGTGAAGGTGCCACCGCGCAGGTCCGTCGGCGTGGCGGCGCCGGAGCGGGCGGTCTCGGCCAGCCAGCCGATTTCGCGGCACAGCTCGCGCAGGCTCAATGCCTGGGCTTCCTTGAGATTGGGCACCAGCAGGCCGCGTTCGGTGGCCACCGCGATGCCGAGGTTCACATAGTGCCTGGTGACGATCTGTTGATTCGCCTCGTCCCAGAAGGCGTTGATACCGGGATACTCCGCGAGTGCCGCGAGCACCGACTTGGCGACCAGGGCCAGCGGCGTCAGCGTCAGGCCCTCGAAGGATTTGGTGGTGCGCAGGTGATCGAGCAGTTCCATGGACGCGGTGAAGTCGATGGTCACGAAGGTACTGGCCTGCGGGATGGTGCGGGCACTCAGCACCATTGCGGCAGCCATGCGTTTGCGGATCCCGCTGATCGGCGTGCGTTCCTCGCGAACCGCGGGCCGAATGATCCCCGCGTTCGGATCGGTGACCGAGGGCGGCACGGGCAGTGCGGTGGCCTGGTCGCCATCGCCGATGCGGCCCGCCACGGCCCGCGGCTGCGATACCGGGACGGCGCCGCGCACGTCATCGATCGTCACCGCGCCATCGGGGCCCGAACCCGCGATATACCAGAGGTCGATCCCGAGTTCCTTGGCGAGCTTGCGTGCCGCCGGGGTAGCCGCGGCCCGGCGCATCCCCGCCGTATCGCTCGCCCCCAGGTCGCCGGGCTTCGCGCCGACCTCCTGCGAATCACCCTGCAGCGCAGGGGATTCCGCTGGCACCGGCCGACGCCGCCGGGACACCGGCTCGCCTTCGGGCCCATACCCCACCAGTACCGAGGTCCGCCCGTTCGCACCCTCCTGCGCGGCTCCGGTCTCCAGGTCGTTGCGCACCCGGATCAAAGGCGCGCCCACCGCGATCGTCTGGCCGGGTTCGGCGAGCAATTCGACCACCGTGCCCGAGAAGGGCGAGGGCAGCGATACCACCGCCTTGGCCGTCTCCACCTCGGCGATCGTCTGATTCAGCCGCACCGTCTCGCCGATACCCACCGACCACGACACCAACTCCGCGTCGGCGAGTCCCTCGCCGAGGTCGGGTAGTCGGAATTCCAGAATATGACCCTGATCTTCGGCGGGGGCGCGATCTTCCACTGGGGCACCTCTCAGTCAGCGGTAGTCAGGCGGCGAGCGAGCGATCGACCGCGGCGAGGATGCGGTCCGGATCGGGCAGGTGGTGCTTTTCGAGCTTAGCCGGGGGGTAGGGGATGTCGAACCCACCGACGCGCAGTACCGGCGCCTCCAGGTGGTAGAAGCAGCGTTCGGTGATCCGCGCGGCGATCTCGGCGCCGAGTCCGGCGAAGACCGGCGCCTCGTGTGTCACGATCAGCCTGCCGGTCTTGGCCACCGATGCCTCGATGGTGTCGAAGTCGATCGGCGAGAGACTGCGCAGATCGATCACCTCGAGCGAATGGCCCTCCTCCGCGGCGATTTTCGCGGCGGTAATGGCGGAAGCCACGGTGCCGCCATAGGCGACGATGGTGGCGTCGTCACCATCGGCGCAGACGCGCGCCCGGTGCAGTGGCAGTGCGTCGGCGTCGAAGTCGACCTCGGCCTTATCCCAATAGCGCCGCTTGGGTTCGAAGAAGATCACCGGATCATCGAGCGCGATCGCCTGGCGGATCATGAAGTACGCGTCGGCGGGATTGCTCGGCGTCACCACGCGCAGTCCGGCGGTGTGCGCGAAATACGCCTCGGGCGACTCGGAGTGATGCTCCACCGAACCGATCCCACCGCCGAACGGAATGCGAATCGTGATGGGCGCGATCACCTTTCCCTGCGTCCGATAATGGATCTTGGCGACATGCGAGACGATCTGGTCGAAGGCCGGATAGACGAAGCCGTCGAACTGGATCTCGCAGACCGGCCGCCAGCCGCGCAGTGCCATGCCGAAAGCCGTTCCGACAATGCCGGATTCGGCCAGCGGCGTATCGATGACGCGATTGCTCCCGAAATCCTTCTGCAGGGTGTCGGTCACTCGGAACACCCCGCCGAGGCGACCGATATCCTCCCCCATCAGCACGACCTTCGGGTCGTCGTCCATGGCCCGTCGCAGCCCGGCGTTGAGTGCGGCGGCGAAGGTCGTGATCATGTGGGAACTCCTTCCGGTCGCGCGGTGGCCTGGCCGGGATCACCGGCCAGGTACGCCGCGTACTCGCTGCGCTCTTGGCTGATGAGCGGATGCGAGGTGGCATAGACGTGATCGAACAGCTGCGACGGCGCCGGATCCGGCATGTCGATGGTCGCGGTGCGCACCTGGTGCGCGACTTCGTCCGCGCGTGCACCGACCTGACGCTCGAATGCCGTGTCCCACAGCGTCTCTCGTTCGAGTAGCTTGCGCATCCGCTCGATCGGGTCGCGGCGGGCCCATTCCTCGGTCTCGGCGGCGGAGCGGTAGCGCGTCGGATCGTCGGCGGTGGTGTGCGGGCCCATCCGATAGGTGAGGGCTTCGATGAAGGAGGGGCCGCCACCGGTCCTGGCCCGCGCAGCGGCCTGTCGGGTAACCGCGAGCACGGCGAGTACATCGTTGCCGTCGACCTGTACGCCCGGAATCCCATATCCGTAGGCGCGCCGCGCGATCGGGGTCGCGCTCTGGATTCGGACCGGGGAACTGATCGCCCAGTGGTTGTTCTGGCAGAAGAACACCACCGCCGCGCTCCAACTCGCGGCGAAGCCGAGTGCCTCGGCGAGATCGCCCTGGCTGGACGCACCGTCACCGAAGTAGGCGATGGTCGCGATCTCCGCGCCGTCGAGGTGGGCGGCATAGGCGTAACCGGTCGCGTGCAGGCCTTGGGAGCCGACGATGATATTCGGATTGGTCATATTGACCGCGCGCGGATCCCAGCAGGAGTGCGCGACCCCGCGCCACATCCGGGTGAGTTCGGTCGGATGGACGCCGCGGCAGTAGGCCACGGCGTGCTCGCGGTAGCTGCAGAAGACGTAATCGTCGGGGTTCAAGGCATATGCCGAGCCGACCTGCGCGGCCTCCTGCCCGAGCATCGGCGCCCACAGTCCGAGTTGCCCCTGCCGTTGCAGCGCGGTTGCCTCGACGTCGATCCGACGGGTGACGACCAGGTCCTGGTACAGCGCACGCAGCTGTTCGGACCCGATATCGGTGATCAGGGCGGCGTGTTCGCGATCGAACACGCGACGGCCGTCGGGTTGTACCAACTGAACCGGGTACTCGGTTTTATTCGTCATTCGGGATCGCCTCCTGACTGCGAGCACAGGGCGGGTGTGCCCCATATCACATAGCATCCACGAGAAGGCGATGTGCGCAAGTGATCAATACGCGAGTAAGCAGAATGCCCAATTCTGAACCGCGAACTGATGTCATACTGCGTCGTATGACCAGTAGAGAACCCGCCGACGTGACCTTGGACGCCACCGACGCGCGGCTATTGCTGGAACTGGTCGCCAACCCACGTGCGACCGGCGTCGAGCTGGCCACCCGGCTCGGTTTGTCCCGCAATACCGTGCAGGCGCGGCTGTCGCGCTGGGAGGCGAGCGGGGTGCTCGCGAGCTTCGAGCGCCGGGTGCAACCGCGAGCACTCGGCTATCCGCTGGCGGCCTTCGTCGCGGTCGTCGCCGATCAGCACCGACTGGATTCGGTGGTCGACGAACTCGCCGAAGTGCCCGAGGTGACCGAGGTGTGTGGCATGACCGGGCTGACCGACCTCACCGTGCGGGTGGTCGCGACCGATGCCGACGATCTGTATCGGATCGCCGGTCAGATATTGAAGATTCCCGGTGTGGAGCGCACGAATATGGCATTGGTGATGCGGGAATTGGTCGGCCCGCGCACGGCCCCGCTATTGGACCGGCTGGCCGGATCCAGCTGATCGTTGGCCGACGGCTTACAACAGGTCGAGGAATTCGGTGGCTGTCATTCCGGCCTGCCGGAGGATCGAGGCGAGCGTGCCGCGCTTGACGGTGCCATGCAGCGGCACCACCGCAGTCCTGCCGTCTTCGCGACGATAGACCGCATGGCTGCCTGCCGTTCGCACGTGTTCGAATCCGACAGATTCCAAGACTCGCAAGACCTTCCGCACCGGAAGGTCCGACAGCGCCGGGCTCACGCCGCGGTGCCGGGAATCTGGAATGAAGTCACCAATGGTGTGGCGGTTAGCTGGGGTTCCGGCGCCTCGGCGAGGTAGAGCGCGACCGCTTCACGCAGATTGTTCAGAGCCTCCTCGATCGTCTGGCCCTGACTGGCGACATCGACCTCGAGGCACTGTGCGACATACCAGTCCTCTTCCTGGTGCACCGCAGCCGTCAATACTCGCTGATCAGCCATGGAAGTAGTGTCCCACAAGGTCTTCGGCCGCCGCATCGTCCGGCTCGGGTCAGTCGGTGAGGAGGGTGGTGGCGGCGGTGCGGATTATTTCGGGGATTTCTACTGGCTTGCGGGTTTCGTTGTCCACGTAGACGTGGACGAAGGTGCCGGTGGCGGCGAGTTCGAGGGCATCGCCGTCTTCGCGGAAGATGGCGAGGTCGTAGGTGATGCTGGAGCGGCCGAGGCGGGAGACGCGCAGGCCGACCCTGAGCTGGTCCGGAAAGCTGAGCGAGCCGTGGTACTGGCAGGAGGTCTGGGCGACCACGCCGAGGGCGGGCAGTTCGCGGATATCGGTGCCGGTGGCGTGCATCAGCCAGGCATTGACCGCGGTGTCGAAGTACGAGTAGTACGTCACGTTGTTGACGTGGCCGTAGTGGTCGTTATCGGCCCAGCGGGTCGGCACCGGCCAGAGGACTGGATACTGCTGCGTCACCCGGCCGACGATAGCTCAGCCGGGGTGGTGCCCTGCCGGTGGTCGCGCGGACTCACGCCGAAGTGGCGTTTGAACGCCGTACTCAGGGCGAACGCGCTGCCGTAACCGACTTGGCGGGCAATGGATTCGATGGTGGCGTCGGATTCCTGCAGCAGGTCGGCGGCCAGGGCCAGGCGCCATTCGGTGAGGAACGACATGGGCGGCTCACCGACCAGATCGGTGAAGCGGCGGGCCAGCGCGGCCCGCGAGACACCGACCGCATCGGCCAGGCTGGCGACCGTCCAACCGTGGGCCGGATTGTGCTGCAGCAGCCGCAGCGCCTTGCCGACCAGCGGATCGCTATAAGCGTGATACCAGGCGGGCGCGTCATTGCGCGCGAACCAGGCGCGCAGGGCCGCGATCAGCACCATATCGAGCAGCCGGTCCAGTACGACGCCCTGTGCGGGCTCATCCTTGGTGGCCTCGTCGACCAGGATGTCGAGCAGCCGGGTGTCGAAATCGCCGCGCTGCAGCACGATTACCGGCGGCAGGGCGCGCAGCAGCCGCTGACTGGCCGCGCCCGCGGACTCATAGGTGCCGGTCACCATCAGCGTGGCGCCGTCCGCGTCGGTCCCCCACTGACGCACACCGAGACTCAGTGTCTCGCAGAGGATTTCACCGTCGGCCGTCTTGGTGATATTGCCGGGGTCGATGAATATCTGCGGTTCGGTGGCCGGATCGTCGGCGACCGTATAGGGATCGGGACCGCGGAAGATCGCGATATCGCCCGCGTTCAGCTCCCGCGGCTTACTACCAGCCGCATCGGTCATAATCCAGGCCGTGCCACGGATCATCGAGACCACCGTCAGCGGCGCCCGATCCTGGATGCGCAGCGACCACGGCGGATCGAGCAGTGAACACATGACGAACGCGCCTCGGGCGCGTGGACCTTCGAGCAGACTGGCGAGCGCATCCACGCATCAACAGTAGACGCTGACGCATGATCACGAGCCGCTGAACTATGTCTCGTCGCGGCCAGCGCCGATGTACTGAAACCATGACAAACAGCAGCTCTCACCAGCGTCCCATCCTCGTCACCGGCGGCACGGGCAAGACCGGTGGCCGCGTCGCCGCCCGGCTGCGCGCGGCCGGTCACGCGGTCCGCATCGGATCGCGCGCGGCCGAGATCCCGTTCGACTGGGCTGATCGCGGCACCTGGACACCGGCGCTGTTCGGTGTCGACGCGGTATATATCGCATTCCAGCCGGATCTGGCGGTGCCCGGCGCGGACGAGACCATCCGCGCATTCGTCAACGCGGCGAAGGCCAACGAGGTGCGCAAGCTCGTCCTGCTCTCCGGCCGCGGCGAGCCGGAGGCCGAGCAGTGCGAGCGGATAGTGCAGGGCTCGGGATTGGACTGGACCATCGTGCGCTGCAGTTTCTTCGCACAGAATTTCAGCGAGGGCGCCTTCCTGGAGTACATCCTCGCCGGTGCGGTGGCGCTGCCCAATGGTGATGTGCCGGAACCGTTCGTGCACGCCGACGATATCGCCGACGTCGCCGTCGCCGCGCTGACCGAGGACGGACACGACGGCGAACTCTACGAACTGACCGGACCGAGGTCGTTGACCTTCGCCGAGGCGGTCGCCGAGATCGCCGCGGCGACCGGACGCACGATCGAGTTCATCCCGATCTCGCGCACCGATTTCGTCGCGGCGCTGACCGAATACCAGGTCCCCGCCGATGCGGTCAGCCTGCTCGACTACCTGTTCGGCACCGTATTGGACGGTAGAAATTCCAAAACCGAGGATGGCGTATGGCGGGCGCTGGGGCGGGAACCGAAAGATTTCCGGGATTTCGCCGATGTGACGGCAGCCACAGGAATCTGGAACATTCAGGACTCGTAAGATAGTTGGAACGCTATAGAGACCACCGCGCGGACGCCGATCTCAACGGCGAGATCCGCGGAGCCGGTTAACCGAGCCGATGATGTCCCGGACCGACTCCCCGCGCGGTTCCGGATCAACCGCGACCAGGAGGTCGCATGCCAGGACGCGCCTTCGGATAACGCCCGGCTCGAGGTACCGATCGCGAACCGCGCGGGATCAATCGGTACCGTCGAATCGGTGGCCACCACGACGATCGATCCGCAGACCCGGATAGCGCGCGCCGCAGTGTTCGTGGTGTTCGCACTGAACGGCTTCCTGTTGGCCATGTGGGTGGTGCACATCCCGGCCATCACCGACCGCACCGGTATCGCGCACTCCACCCTCGGCATGTTCATTCTGATGCTGGCCGGTGCTGGCATTGTCGGTATGCGCATCGCGGGGCCGCTGGCGGACCGCTTCGGCAGCCGGACCATGGTCGGAGCCGCCGCGGCGATCACCGCGGTGTCGGTGCTCGGCCCCGGACTCGCGACGGGGCCGGTCACCCTGGCGATCGCGTTGGCCTGTTTCGGTTTCGGGAACGGCGCGCTCGACGTCTCGATGAATACCCAGGCGGTACATGTCGAGCGGGCGTATCAGCGGCCGATCATGTCGGCATTCCACGCATTGTTCTCCGGTGGCGGCTTACTCGGCTCGCTGTTGGGCGCGGCTGCCCAGAGCGCGGGATGGGATGTGCGCTCGACGTTATCGCTCGCCGCGGTGGGCGGGTTGCTGGTGCTCGCCGCACTTGTGCCGCGACTGCTCGGCGATACCGGATCGGTTGCGGACGAACCGAATCCGGACCCGCTCAGCCCAGATCCGCCGAACATCGGCACGCACGCGCAGAGCCACATTCCGCCGGGCCATCGACAGGACCGCGTTGCGCAGGACATGGGCGATGGATCCGAAACGCCCACCCACACAACCGCATCGGAGCCAGCCGCCTCGGCGGACCGCTCCCGAAGAGTCCTGACGCTGGCCGCGATCGCATTCGCACTCTTGCTGACCGAGGGCGTGGCCGCCGACTGGAGCGCACTGCAGGTCCGCGACCACCTCGATGTCGACGACGCCACCGCCGCACTGGCATTCGGCGCATTCTCCGGCACCATGACCGCGGGCCGCTTCGCCACCGACCGGGTGGCCGGAGCCTTCGGCAGCGTCGCCGTGGTCCGCTACGGCACCTTGATCGCCGCGTGCGGGCTGGTGCTGATCATGACATCCGGATGGCTACCGCTGACGCTGCTCGGCTGGGCCATGTGCGGTCTCGGCCTCTCTGGCGGCATACCGCAAATCTTCACCGCCGCAGGCAATCTCGGCTCCAGTACAGCGGCGACCGATATGTCGCGCGTCTTCAGCCTCGGCTACTTCGGCCTGCTCGCCGGCCCCTCCATCATCGGCTGGATCACCGCCATCGTCCCCCTCACCATCGCCATGGTCGTCCCCCTCATCGCCGTCCTACTGTGCTGCCGCTACGCCGGTGTGGTCGGCCCTCAGCGGAAATAGCGGTCAGTCCACGAGCGCGGCGAGTTCCCGCCATTGCGGAAGTGGCAGCGCCGTCGGATCGGCGGTGAGCACTTGCAAACACACGTGATCGGCACCCGCGTCCACATGCTGCCGAACGCGCTCGCCGATCACATCCACATCGCCATATGCCACCACCGAATCCATCAGCCGCGCACTCGGACCGCCCACAATATCCTCGTCACCGAAACCGCATCGGCGCAGATTGGCCACCTGATGCGGCGCGGATTCGAGATACCCGGCGATGTGCGCCTTGGCCACCTCTCGGGCCCGCGCCCGGTCGGTATCGAGGACAACAACCTGCTCGACACCGAGAAACGCCTCCGGCCCGATGATCCGCCGCGCAGCCGCGGTGTGTTCGACCGGCGCGTGATACGGATGTGCACCCCAAGTCCGTTCGGCGGCCAAGGCCAGCATTGCGGGTCCGAGCGCCGCGAGTACCCGTCGCGGCGCGGAGTCCGGCATCGGCCCGTACTGCGGAATGGCGTCCATCGCATCGAGATATCCGCGCATCAGCGCCAGCGGCCTGCCACCGGATGGAACCGTGTAGCCCCCGACTTCGAGGGATCGGCCACCGACCCGCTGACCGCCGAGCCCGAGTAGATAGCGGCCGGAAAACGCCTCGCCGAGCGCGCGTTCGGCCGTGGCCATGGCCATCGGATCACGCAGTGCCACATTGGCAATGCCCGCCGCGACCACGATCCGCTCGGTCGCCCCGAGCAACAGCCACGCCTGCCCGACCGTATCGCGGCCGAATCCCTCGCCGAACCACAGTGCGCCGTAACCCAATTCCTCGATTTCGGCGGCGGCATCGCGCACCCGCCCGGCCGATTGTCCGTCGAAGGCGAAGGTCCAGATGCCGACGCGACCGAGTTCATGCTCCACCATCACCGTGCTCCCTACCTTAAACCGGAGAAGTTCTCCGTTTCCCTGACGCTACGATAACGGAGAACTTCTCCGGTTAACAAGGGGTGCGTATGCGAGTCGACGCTCAGCGGAACTACGAACGTGTACTCGAGGCCGCGACCGCGGCATTCGCCCAGGAGGGCCCCGAGGCCTCCCTCAATGACATCGCCCGCCGCGCCGGAGTCGGTCCCGGGACCCTCTACCGACACTTCCCCAACCGGCACGCACTGCAGGCGGCCGTACTACGCGAGCGGATCGAAGCGCTCTGCGGACATGCCGAGGCGTTGGGGTCGACCGAGCCGACCGCGGCGCTCATCGACTGGCTGCGGGCTCTGCTCGTCCACGCCCGTACCGACCACGGCCTGGGCGGCGCGGTGCTGGCCGGACCGGTCGACCTGGATTTCGACTGTCAGCAGGCCATTCACCGATCAGGTGCTGCCCTACTCGCCAGAGCGCAGCGCACCGGCGGCATCCGCGCGGATATCGCTGTCGACGATGTCATCCAACTGGTCGTGGGCATTGCCCTCGCTGCACGTCATGGCAGCGATCCCGACCAACCGGACCGCCTGCTCGGCATCCTCATGGACGCGCTGCGCTGTCCGAGCGAATAGCGCCGCGCGCCAGCGATATCGGTAAGTTCGAGGGATGTTCGACAACAACAGGCTCGAGCGCAGGATCAATCACCTCGAGCGCAAGCTCGACATGATCATGAAGCACCTCGGTCTCCCTGATCTCGTCCCGGCGTCGGCCTCCGGAGAAATCGACGAACTCATTCGGCAGGGCAAGAAGATCCAGGCCATCAAGCTCTATCGCGACCTCAATCCGGGCAGCGGCCTGAAGGAGGCCAAGGATGCGATCGAGGCGCGCGAACGGCATTTGCGATAAGGACTTCTCGGTGTGACGATGCCGCTCGGCACTGCGCGTTGCGCTGAGCGCTGAGGGCGTTCAGCGCGACGGCCCCCTGTTCGTATCGAACAGCGGGCCGTCGCTTGGAAAGTTGCCGCGCGCGGCAGCGAGTTACAGCGCTTTCAGTTCCTCGGTGACCGCGCCGACCGACTTCTTCGCGTCGCCGAAGAGCATGGAGGTGTGGTCGGCGTAGAACAGCGGGTTGTCGATTCCGGCGAAGCCGGAGTTCATCGACCGCTTCAGCACGATCACGCTCTTGGCCTGGTCGACGTTGAGTACCGGCATGCCGTAGATGGGGCTGGAGGAGTCCTCGCGGGCGGCGGGGTTGGTGACGTCGTTGGCGCCGATCACCAATGCGACATCGGTGCGGGAGAATTCGCCGTTGATGTCGTCCATTTCCTTGAGCGCGTCATAGGAGACCTCGGCCTCGGCCAGCAGCACGTTCATGTGGCCGGGCATACGACCGGCGACCGGGTGAATGGCGTATTTGACCTCGACACCCTTGGCCTCCAACAGCGAGGCCATTTCCTTGACCGCATGCTGGGCCTGGGCCACCGCCATACCGTAGCCGGGGACCACGATGACCTGGTTGGCGTAGGCCATCTGGATCGCGGCGTCCGCGGCGGAGGTGGCCTTGGCCTGCTTCTGCTCACCACTACCGGCGCCGGGAGCGGTGCCGCCGCCACCGAAGCCACCGGCGACGATGGCGGGGATGGAGCGATTCATGGCCTTGGCCATCAGGTTGGTGAGGATGGTGCCGGATGCGCCGACGATCATGCCCGCGACGATCATGGCGGTGTTGTTCAGCGCCAGACCCGCTGCGGCGGCACTCAATCCGGTGAGGGCGTTGAGCAGGGAGATGACGACCGGCATATCCGCGCCACCGATCGGCAGCACGACCATCAGGCCGAGCACACCGGCGAGCACGAGCACGGCGATCATCCAGTACTGCGGCACACCGTCTTTGGTTGCGCCGATACCGATCACCACCGCGGCGGCGATCGCGCCGACCAGCAGTAGCAGGTTCAGCGGCTGCTGGAGCTTGCCGAGACCGATCGGACGCCCGGGTAGGATTTCCTGCAGCTTGCCGAACGCGATCAGCGATCCCCAGAACGACACCGAACCGATGATCGCCGCGAACAGCGACCCGATCACGATATGGACCGTAGGTTCCTCGTCGAAGTGCGAAAAGCCTTGACTGTTGAGGAATTCCGACCACGCGATGAGCGCGACGGTGCCACCACCGACACCATTGAACGCGGCCACCAACTGCGGCATCGCGGTCATCTTGGTGTATTTCGCGGGTGGCACGCCCAGCACGACACCGACGACCAGACCGGCGACGATCAGAATCCAGTTGGAGGTGTGGCGGATCGAGATCAGGGTGGCCACCACTGCGATGACCATGCCCGCGGCGGCGATCAGATTGCCGCGCACGGCGGTCTTCGGGCCGGTCAGGCCCATCAGACCGTAGATGAACATGCCGAAGGCGATGATGTAGAGACCGTTGACCAGGTAGGTCACATTGTCGAAGGTATGCATCACGCTGCTCCCTCTGACCGCTCCGCTGCGGCGACCTTCACAGGTGCGGCCTTCTTGCCCTTGAACATGCCGAGCATCCGGTCGGTAACCACGAAACCACCGATGACGTTCAGGGTTCCGAATACGACGGCGACGAACAGGATGATCTGGGTCAGGATCGAGGGATCCTCGACATTGCCCAACGTCACCAGGGCGCCGAGCACGACGATGCCGTGAATGGCGTTCGTACCCGACATCAACGGCGTGTGCAGGGTATTCGGGACTTTGGAGATGACAGCGAAGCCGACGAACCCGGACAACACCAGGATCGCGATATTGGCAAGCAGTTCGGTGTACATCAGGCATCCACCTCACGGGTAACGCAGGAGTCCGCGAGCACCTGGTCACCGAAGTCGGGCGCGATCTTCCCGTCGACCAACATCAGTTCCAGTAGTGCCGCAATATTTTTCGAGTACAGCTCGCTGGCGTGCTCGGGCATGGTGGCGGGCAGGTTCAGCGGCGAGGCGATGGTCACCTCGTGCTTGACCACGGTCTGACCGGGTTCGGTGAGCTCGCAGTTGCCGCCGGTCTCACCGGCCAGATCCACGATCACACTGCCGGGCTTCATCCCCTGCACCGCCGCGGCGGTGACCAGGCGCGGCGCGGGGCGTCCCGGCACCAGCGCGGTGGTGATCACCACGTCGAAGCCCTTGATCGCATCTTCTAGGGCCTGCTGCTGGGTGGCCTTTTCCTCATCGGTGAGCTCTCGGGCATACCCGCCCTCACCGGCGGCGTCGATGCCCAGATCCAGCCACTGCGCACCAACCGACCGCACCTGATCGGCGACCTCGGGGCGCACGTCGTAGCCGGTGGTCCGGCCGCCGAGCCGCTTTGCCGTGGCCAGGGCCTGCAGACCGGCGACGCCGACACCGAGCACCAGCACGGTCGCGGGTTTCACGGTGCCCGCCGCGGTGGTCAGCATCGGGAAGAAGCGGGTCGATTCCGACGCGGCCAGCAGCACAGCCTTGTACCCGGCGACATTGGCCTGCGAGGACAGCGCGTCCATCACCTGGGCACGCGAAATCCGCGGAATCGCCTCGACGGCGAAGGCTTGCACCCCGGCCGATTTCAATGCGGGAATCTGGTTGTCGGCATTGCGGGGGGCGAGGAAGCCGATCAGGGTCTGCCCGCTGGTCAGCTTCGCCACCTCGGCGTCGCTGGGCGGAGCCACCTTCACGACCACGTCGGCCGACCACGGATCACCGATGGTCGCGCCCACCTCTTCATAGGCCGCGTCCGGAATGAGCGCACCGAGTCCGGCACCCGCTTCGACCACCACTTCCACGCCCTGCTTCAGCAGGCTCGGGATGATCTTCGGTACCAATGCGACACGCCGCTCGCCCGCGTTTGACTCGCGAACGACTCCGACACGCGCTCCGCGCGGCGACTGGTCGCCTACGCTCTGCGTTGTCTCCACTTGTCAGACTTCCTTCTCTGGCTGAGCTTCAAGCAACCGGTCGACGACCGGACGATGTTACTGGAGAGTAAGTTCGTCCAAATCCTCGCAACTGTACCCGGCTCGCGGTGAGCGTAGCTGAGATGACGGTCACAAGTTGCGGCCGGAATCCACCGGTATGTCGGATTCGCGACATCGGGACGGACATGGCGAGTACCTCCGGCACACGCGGTTGATCAGGGCTTTATCGTTTTCGATAGTTGTCGTCGCAGGTAACGGCCACAAGAGCGAACGTAGTGGTCCCTTACTAACCTTCGGGTTCGAATCCTGGTCAGTGCGACACAAAACTCGAGTGGCGTGATGTGCATCATGCCCGAGTCTGTCGCCAATGAGTCGTACGTCGTATGGTCGGCCCTGTGAACGACTGCGTGTTCTGCCGCATCGCGGCGGGCGAGGCCCCGGCGACCAAGGTCTACGAGGACGACACGCTGTGCGCCTTCCTGGACATTCGCCCCATCGCGCGCGGCCACACGCTGATCATTCCGAGACGGCACGCCACCGAACTGGAAGATCTGGACGCCGAATTGGGTGCCCATATCTTCCGCGCCGGACACCGGCTCGCGCTGGCGATCCGGCGCAGCGGCCTGGCCGCCGACGGCGCGAATCTGGTACTCAACGACGGCAAAGCCGCCTTCCAGACCGTCCCGCATGTCCACCTGCACGTGATCCCGCGCCGACACGGCGACAAACTGAGCTTCGCCGCCGGACTGCTGCTGCGACGTCCGCATGATCCACGGTCCACCGCGGCGGCCATCCAGGCCGGAATATCGGCGTTGGACAACGATGACGAGACAACCGCCGAGCAAAGACGACGCTGGGCTGGTCGACAAGATGAGGAAGGACAACAAGGATGACCGCCCCCGCGCTGCATCGGGCCGAGCTGAGCAACCTGCTATCGGAGCAATGGGATGCGATTGCGGCCCTGGTCGCCGATCTGGACGAAGAGCGTTGGCACACACCGTCTCCGCTGCCGGGGTGGTCGTTGTTCGATGTGGTTGCCCATGTCGTCGGGACCGAATCGTGGTTGCTCGGCGAGCGCCCGCCCGCACATGATCCGATTCGGCCGAAGACCGATGTCACCACGCTGCCGCATGTGCGCAATGAAACCGGTGTGCTCAACGAGATCTGGGTCGACCGGCTGCGGCCGCTGTCCGGTAAGCGGCTGCTGGAGCTCTACCGCGAGGTCATCGATCGCAGACGCGCGGCGCTGGCCAGCTTCGGTGACGACGACTGGGCGGCCGAGACCGTATCGCCGATCGGCAAGGTCAGCTACGGCCGGTTCATGCTGGTGCGGCTGTTCGACTGTTGGATGCACGAACTCGATATCGCCGATGGACTAGGCGTTTCCGTCGACGAGGGCGGACTGCGCGCCGAGCTGGCCTTCATCGAACTCACCAACAGCATCGGCCGTGCGGTGGCCAAGGGTGCGCAGGCGCCGGATGGCTCCCGGATCACCTTCGAGCTGACCGGCCCGCTGCCGCGGACATTGCACGTCGCGGTGGACGGGCGGGCCAATATCGTGGAAACCCTGGACGCGCCCGCCACCGTAGTGGTCGGCATGGACTCCGGCCTGTTCGCCCGACTGCGTGGCGGACGCACCGAGGCGGATGCGCACGCGGGCGAGTTCACCGTCTCCGGTGACCAGGAGCTCGGCAACCGCTTGGTCCACAATCTGGCCTTCACCATCTGAGCCTCGGTGCGACTGTTCCTGTCCAGCTACCGATTCGGTGCGCACTACGACCGGCTCGCCGCACTCGTCGGCGAGCCGGGCCGAGTCGCGGTGATCCCCAACGCATGTGACGCCTGGCCCGCGGCCTGGGCGAGCGCGGTCACCAGCGATGTGACCCCGCTGCGTCGGCTCGGCTACTCCCCCGATGTGCTCGACCTGCGCGATTTCATCGGGCGCGCAAGCGATTTGGAGCTGGCCCTGGCCGACTACCCACTGGTGTGGGTGCGCGGCGGCAATACCTTCGTACTGCGCGCCCAATTCGCCCGCAGCGGAGCCGATGTCGTACTGCCGAAGCTGCTCGCCACCGATGCGCTGGTGTACGCCGGATACAGCGCTGGCGCCTGTCTGCTGACGCCGGATCTGCACGGCCTGGAATCCACCGATGATCCCGCCGAGGTCGCACCCGCCTGCGGTGTCGAACCACAGTGGGACGGACTGGGTTTGGTCGACCACCGCATCGTGCCGCATCTGGACTCCCCGACCGACCCGGATGGTGCGTCCGTGCTACTTGCCGCCCGCTATCGCGCCGACGGCGTCGCGCACTGGGCGCTCACCGATAATGACGTCGTCGTGGTGGACGGCGACCGAACCGAGGTGCTGCGGTGATCGGTACACCGCCGACGCTGGGACCTCACGGCGCGTCAGGTGCGAGTTCAGGTTCCGCGCGCACCGCCTCGCGGCCGCGGAACACCACCCAGCGCATCGCGCTGTACATGTAGCCGGCCTCGCACGCCCCCGCGAGCAGGCGTGAGAGGTGGTACTCCAGGCCGAGCGCGGTCAGACCGCTGCCGACGCCGAGGATGAAGGCGAGGTAGTTGACGATGATCACCAGCACATAGACCGCGGCCTGTCTGCCGACGGGTGCGTGCGAGTGGAAGTTGAAGGTGCGGTTGAGCACGAAGCTGAGCCCGAACGCGCAGACATAGGCGACCGTCACCGCGAGCCACACCGGCAGCCCCAGCCCGCCGTGCAGCGCCGTGAGCAGCGCCAAATCGACGCCGAAGGTGAAGCCATTGATCAGCGCGAAGCCGAGAAAGGTCGGCGCGACAAGCCGATTCAGCCCCCACGGCAACCGTGCGACCACCGCCGCACACCACCGGGAGAAGCCGGCCACCATGGCCTCAGTGCTCGTCACGCCGCCAGCATGCCAGCGACAGGTGTCCACCAAGTGATCACCGGGCGAACCGCGCCCGCTGCAACAAGATCAGGCGGCGGCTTCTCGGCGCTGCCGTCGCGGCGCTCACCCGACCTCGATCAGCCGATTTGGGTAAGCGGTGAGCGACGGTCCATATCGGACCAGGCGACCAGCCAGCGGCGGCGGGTGACGTCGTCGACCTCCTCCAGGAGTGCGTCCAGGAGCCTGCGAGGGTCGCGCTGCCACCGGTCGGACAGGGTGGCGATGGCGGTCTTGCCGAACATGCCGGAACGATCCAGTGCGGTGATCCATTCGCTGACGTCGCCCGCGTGGATGCGGTGCAGCGCGTCGGTATCGATGTCACCGTCGACGAATTCGTAGGAGAACACGGCGGCGACCAGTTCGCGGTAGTCCGGCGACTCGACCTGCATGAAACCTCCCTAGGTGTCGCTGCGCACCTTGGATTCGGGCATCCCATCCGGAACCGCGGATGCCTTTGCCCCGGAATTCTTACCGTCGAACCGGCCCGGCACCACTGGACCGGCCCACATCCCGCCGGTCTCCGCGTTGTAGCAAACCTCCAGGGAGAACCGGCGCCGCGACTGTTAGGGTCGACCGTCCACTGCGGCCTTCCCGCCGTATAGCGTGAGTTGTGTGGACCTGCATGACCTGATTTCCCGCCTGCCCGACGGTGCGCTGCTCACCGACCCCGACCTGTTGGCAGGCTATCGGCAGGACTGGGCACGCGACCCCGATGCGGGCACGCCGCTGGCGGTGGTCCGTGCGACCGGCACCGATGACGTCGCGGCAACATTGCGCTGGGCGCACGAGCACCGGGTCGCGGTGGTGCCGCGCGGGGCCGGTTCCGGACTGTCCGGCGGTGCGACGGCCGTGGACGGCGGCATCGTGCTCAGCACCGAACGCATGCGCGCGATCACGGTCGATCCGGTCACCCGCACCACGGTGGTGCAGCCGGGCCTGCTCAACGCGGAGGTCAAGCGCGCGGTAGCCGAATACGGTCTGTGGTACCCACCGGACCCGTCGTCATTCGAGATCTGCTCGATCGGCGGCAATGCCGCCACCAATGCGGGCGGCCTGTGCTGTGTGAAGTACGGCGTCACAACCGATTACGTGCTCGGCATGGAGGTGGTGCTGGCCGACGGCACGGTGGTGCGGCTCGGCGGACCGCGCCTGAAGGATTCGGCGGGCCTATCGCTGACCAAGCTGTTCGTCGGCAGCGAGGGCACGCTCGGGATCATCACCGAACTCACCCTGCGGCTGCTGCCCGCGCAACCACCGCAATCCACCGTGGTCGCGAGCTTCGCGACGCTGAGCGCCGCCACCGAGGCCATCCTCGGCATCACCGGAACGCTGCGCCCCGCCATGCTCGAATTCATGGACGCGGTCGCGATCAACGCGGTCGAGGACGAAATGCGGATGGGTCTGGATCGCGAGGCGGCGGCGCTGCTGGTCGCGCGCTCGGACGCGCCGGGAGAATTCGCCAGGCATGAAGCCGAAGTCATGGTCGGCATCTGCGAAAAGGCCGGTGCCACCGAGGTTTTCCACACCGAGGATCCGGAGGAGGGCGAGGCCTTCACCGCCGCACGGCGTTTCGCCATCCCGGCGGTGGAGAAGATCGGGACGCTGCTGCTCGAGGATATCGGTGTGCCGCTGCCGCGGCTCGCCGATCTGGTCAATGGGATCGCGGCCATCGGCGCCCGCAATGAGGTGCTGGTCTCGGTGATCGCACATGCCGGGGACGGCAATACCCACCCGCTCATCGTGCACGACCCGGCCGATGCGGCGATGACCGAGCGCGCACACCGTGCCTTCGGCGAGATCATGGATCTGGCCATCGAACTCGGCGGCACCATTACCGGCGAACACGGGGTCGGCCGATTGAAGAAGGCATGGCTGCCCGATCAGCTCGGCCCCGATGTGATGGCGCTCACTCGCCGCATCAAGGATTCGCTCGACCCGCATGGCATCCTCAACCCAGGCGCGATCCTCTAGGAACATTCCCGGCCGCGAAGGAGTTTGATCCGAACATGACCACCAGGCTCGAGCACAATGTCGCCGATACCCGGTTCGAGATCTATCTCGACGACACCCTCGCCGGATACGCCGACTACGCCGAACGTGACGATCAGAAGATCCGCGACTTCCACCACACCATGACCTTCCCGGAGTTCCGTGGCCGTGGCGTGGCCGCCCAAGTGGTCGAATACGCGCTGAACGACTCACGCGCCGAGGGCTTCGCCATCATCCCGACCTGCTGGTATGTCGAGAAGTACATCGCCGACCACCGCGAATACGCGGATCTGGTGGCCTAGCGGTAGCGATCGCTTGCGGGTCGCTCGAAAAGATCAGCGGTAGCGATCGCTTGCGGGTCGCTCGAAAAGATCAGCGCAGGTAGTCGGCGAGGATCGGGCCGATCACCGCGAGAGCTTCGGGGCCGGTGAGCCTGTTGTGCTCCTCGCCGACCTGGTGGTCGACGATGCTTCCGGTGACGTAGTGCCGCCAGGTTTCCGCATTCGGGACGACGCCCGGTCGGCCGTTGATGCCGCTGAAGAAGATCAGGTCACCGTCGAAGACCTGCGGATGGTAGTCGGCGCCTTCCCGGATCAGCTGCTGGTAGTCGTAGTAGAGGTGTTCGAGATCCGCCGGGGTCAGGTCCGCGAAGGTGCCGCCGGCGGCGCGCAGCAGTTCGGCAGCGCGGTCGGCGAGCGCGGCGTCGGTATCACCGGTGCCCAGCAGTACGGGATCGATGCCGCCGAATTCGGCGAGCAGTGCCTGCGGTGGCGGCATCTCGACGGCGCTCTCCGGTTCCACATCGGCACGACCGTCCATGATGACCAGGGCCGATACCTCGGCGCCCCGACGCTGGAGTGCAACGGCGACGGCGTGCGCGATCGGGCCGCCGGCGGAATAGCCGAGCACGCGGTAGGGGCCCGCGGGCTGAGTCAGCAGGATCTGGTCGACGTAGCGGGCGGCGCGTTCGGTCAGGGTGATATCGGGTCGGACACCCTCGGCGAGGGCCGGTGACTGTAGGCCGTAGATCGGGTGGTCACCGTCGAGGTATTGCACCAAACCGGCGTAGCACCACGCCAATCCGATCGCGGGATGGACGCAGAACAGGCCGGGACCCGTGCCCGCCGCACGCAGTGGCAGCACGGTGCGCAGTGCCGGATCGACCCCTGGCTGCTCCCCTTCGATAATGCGCTGGGCAAGGACGGCGGGGGTCGGTTCGCCGAACATCCACTGCACCGGCATGGTGAAGCCGCTGCGCTCGCGGATTTCGGTGACGAGCCGGATGGCGACCATGGAAGTGCCGCCGAGTTCGAAGAAGTTGTCGTCCAATCCGATTCGGTCCGCGCCGAGCACGGCTTCGAAGGCCTCGACCACGAGATGTTCGGTGCTGGTGACCGGGGGGCGATACGGCAGGTCGGTACGCCGCATGGTCGTCGGCGGAGCCCGGTGCACGACTGTGCCCGGCGGTGCGGTGACATCGAGGTCGCCGATGACCACGGACGGGTCCGCGGTCACCTCCTCGAGTACCTGAACGAATTTGCGCGCCAAGGTCTGCGCGGTGGTCTCCTCGAACAGGTCGCGGGCGAAGGTCAGCGCTCCGGTGATCCCGGCGGGTGCGCCATCGGCGTCGAACTCCTCGGCCAGCATCCACTCCAGGTCGTATTTGGCGCCGACCGCGGCCAGCGACATCGGAGCGATCTCCAGGCCGGGCAGGCGAACCGGTTCGCGATCGAAGTTCTGGAACGCCAGGATCACCTGGAACAGCGGCGAATGCGCGGTCGACCTGGCCGGTGCGAACACTTCGATCAGCCGCTCGAAGGGCAGATCGGCATTGCCGAAGGCGTCCAGATCGGCGTCTTTGGTTGTGGCGAGTACGTTTTCGAAGGTCGCGTCCGGTTCGACCCGGGTGCGCAGCACCAGGGTATTGACGAACATGCCGACCAGGTCATCGAGTTCGCCGTCACCGCGCCCGGCGGTGACCGAACCGATCGCCACATCCGCCGCATCGGACAGCCTGGCGAGCAATACGGCGAGGGCGGCATGCGCCACCATGAATACGCTCGCGCCGTGCCAGCGTGCGGTCTCCCGAATCCGTTGCTGCACAGCGATATCGATATCGAACTCGACCATGCCCGCACGGTGGCTGGCCACCGCGGGGCGCGGATGGTCGGTGGGCAGCGCCGACACTTCCGGCAGTCCGTCCAGCGCGCCGCGCCAGTACTCCAACTGCCGGTGCGCCGCGCTGTCGGGATCATCGTCGGCACCGAGCAATTCGTACTGCCACAGTGCGTAATCGGCGTACTGCAAGGGCAATGGTGCCCACTGTGGTGCGCCACCGACCCGCCGCGCGGCGTAGGCCAGCAGCACATCACGGGTCAGCGGCGCCAATGACCAACCGTCCGAGGCGATGTGGTGCATGACGACGGTGAGGATCCAGCGCTGCGGCTCGAGGCGCAGCAGCCAGACGCGCACCGGCATTTCGCGGGTCAGATCGAAACCCTGGGCGGCGGCGCGGATGGTCAGCTCCACCGCGTTCTGCGTGCCGATATCGGCCAACACCACCGGTACCACGGCTTTCGCCGCCGGGAGGATGTCCTGATAGGGGTCGCCCACCGCATCCACCGGATAGACGGTGCGCAGCGATTCGTGCCGGTCCACCACATCCGCAATGGCCGCCCGGAGCGCGTCCAGTTCCAGCTCACCCTTGACCTCGACCGCGATCGGCACATTTTGGGCGGCCGAGCACGGATCGTAGCGATTGAGGAACCACATGCGCCGCTGCGCCGCCGACAGTGGGGTGTGCCGGGGTCGGTTGCGCGGTCCGGGCCGCGGGCCAGGTGGGGCGGCCCCGGCCCGGATCGCGTCGGCGAGATCGGCGACAGTGGGAGCATCGAAGACGGCGCGAACCGGAATCCGGGCATTGAGTGCAGCACCGAGCCGGGCGACAATGCGAGTGGCGATCAGTGAATTGCCGCCGAGGGCGAAGAAATTGTCATCGAGGCCGATGCGCGCGACTCCGAGCAATTCGCCGAAGGTCTCGGCAACCACTCGTTCGGTAGGCGTCTCGGGCGTGCGGTATCGACCGCCGCGCAGGTCTGGTGCGGGCAGCGCCCGGTGGTCGAGCTTTCCGCTCGCGGTGCGCGGCAGCTCGGGCAGCGCGATGACGAGCGCGGGCACCATATACGACGGAAGGCGCTGTGCCACAGTGCTCTTGATGATGTCGGGAGTGAATTCACTATCCGGCATCGGGACGATATAGCCGACGAGCAGTTCGCCGACCGCTGGATCGTGGTGCACGCACACCGCCGCTCGAGCCACCGCTGGGTCGGTGAGTAGCGCCGATTCGATCTCACCGAGTTCGATGCGCAGACCGCGCAGCTTCACCTGCTGATCCGAGCGGCCGAGGTAGTCCAGGTCGCGGCCGCGCCAGCGCACCAGATCGCCGGTGCGGTACATCCGCTCACCCGGCTGGCCGTACGGATCGGCGACGAATCGTGTCGCGGTCTGGCCGCCGTGCCCGTGATAGCCGCGGGCCAGTGCGATGCCCGCCAGGTACAGCTCACCGGCAACGCCTTCGGGCACCGGGTGTAGCCGGTCGTCGAGCACCAGCGCGGTCATACCCGCGATGGGGCCGCCGATGGTGACCTCCGCGCCCGTGCGCAGCGGGTTGCTGCCGGTCGCCCAAATGGTCGTCTCGGTGGGACCGTAATCATTGAAGTGCAGGCGATTCGGCGCGCTCCAGCGCGCGGCCAGTTCGGGCGGGCATCGTTCGCCGCCGGTAATGATCACGCGTAGTTCGTCGCATCCGGTCGGGTCGATCGAGGCGAGCGCCGACGGTGTCAGGGCGATATGCGAAATGCGTTCGCGCACTAGTAGTTCCGTGAGTTCCGGGCCGCCGAAGGCGCTAGGTCCCGCGATGACGAGGGTCGCTGCCGCGCCGACGGCGATCAGGAGTTCCAGGACCGCGGCGTCGAAACTCGGGGAGGCGACGTGCAGGACGCGCGAGGCGCTGGTGGTGCCGTTGCGATCACGCTGTGTCACCGCAAGGTTGGCGAGTCCGGTGTGGGTGACGACGACACCCTTGGGTCGGCCGGTCGAGCCGGAGGTGAACAGGACGTAGGCCGGGTGCGCTGGATATATCCGTCGGGGTTCGATCGGCGAATCCGATGTGGTGGTGAGAGATTCGATGACCTCGGGGTCATCGAGGGTCAGCCACCTGACAGCACCGGGCAGACGCTGCCCGATCGCGCTCCTGGTGATGCCGAGTGCTACACCCGAGTCCGCGATGATCTGTTCGATCCGCTCGGCCGGGTAGCCGGGATCGATGGGTACGAAGGCCGCCCCGGTTTTGGCGACCGACCAGACCGCGAGCACCGACTCGAGTGAGCGGCGCAGTGCCACCGCGACCAATGCCTCGGGGCACGCACCCGCCCCGATCAGCGCTCTGGCCAGCCGATTCGAGTGCGCATCGAGTTCGGCATAGGTCAGCGTCGCGGTGCCGTCGACCACCGCGACGCCCGCCGGATTCGCGGCGACCGCATCCGCGAGCAGGTCGGCGAGAACGCGCGGTGCTTGCGCGGTCCTGGTCCATCGCGCCAGCAGATCTCGGTGCTCGGCAGGTGCGAGCAATTCGATATCACCGACGGGTACCGTGGGATCGGCCACCACCGTGCGCAGCACCCGCAGCCAGCGCTCGGCCAGCTGCCCGACGGTGGCGCGGTCGAAGAGATCGGTGGCATAGGCGATCCGGATCCCCAGTCCGGACGAATTGGTCTCCGCCATCGTGATGCTCAGATCGAAACGGATGCTGCGCTGATCGAGTTCCAGTGCCTCGCCGCGCAGATCGGGCAGTGCGAGTTCGACCGGGGCGAGGTTCTGGTACACCAGCATGGTTTGGATCAAGGGGTGCCTGGCCGCCGAGCGGGTGGGTTCGAGCAGATCGACGAGCCGCTCGAAGGGCACATCGGCGTGGGCGAGCGCGTCGAGGTCGATGCGCCGTACTCGACCGAGTAGCTCGATGAATGGTTCCGCGGCATGTATTTCGGTCCGCAGCACCAGGGTATTGACGAACATGCCGACCACATCGTCGAGTTCGGCGGCGCCGCGCCCGGCGACAGGGGTGCCGATGGCGATATCGGTGGTGCCGCTCAGTCGCGCGAACAAGACCGCGAGTGCGCTGTGCAGTACCTGGAATCGGGTGCATTGGTTCGCGCTGGCGAGCGCGTCGAGCCCGGCGGTGAGTTCGGCACCGAGCTCGCGGTAGATCGTGGCTGCCCGCAGTGATGCGGTTGCCGGGCGGGGGCGATCGGCGGGCAGCGGCAATTGGTCGGGAAGTCCGTCGAGTGTGTCGGTCCAATACCGGATCTGCTGTGCCAGTGGCGATTCCGGATCCCGCTCGGAACCGAGACGCTCGTGCTGCCAGAGGGTGTAGTCGGCGTACTGCACCGGAAGCGGGGTCCAGTCGGGTGCCGCGCCATGCCGCCGGGCGGCGTAGGCGGTCATGACATCGCGGGCCAGTGGGCCCATCGATAGGCCGTCGGCACTGATGTGGTGGATCACCACCACCAGTACCTGGGTATCCGGTGTGAGCTGGAACAGCCGGATGCGCAGCGGCACCGCGGCGGTCACATCGAATCCCGCACCGACGCATGCCATGATCGCGCCGGGCAGTTCCTTATCGGCGACAGCGATCGGAACCAGCTCCGGCACAGCGGAATCCGTTGGCACGATGACCTGATATCCGACACCGTCGCGGGCCGGATACCTGGTCCGCAGTGATTCGTGCCGTTCCAGCACGTCACGCATGGCGGCTTCGAGGGCTGCCGGATCCACCTGGCCGGTAAGGCGCAGTGCGATCGGTACGTTGTAGGCGCCGGAATCCGGATCGTATTGGTTGACGAACCACATCCGCTGCTGCGCGGGTGACAGCGGAATCCGCTGTGGCCGTTGCCCACGGCGCAGACCGGTGGTGTCCATCGCGGCGGTGTCGCCGAGTGCCGCGGCAAGCGCCCGTACCGTCGGTTCTTCGAAGATCAGGCCGACCGGCACCGAGGTCACCAGGGCCGAGCCGAGCCTCGCCGCGACCCTGGTCGCCGATAGCGAATCGCCGCCGAGTGCGAAGAAGTCATCGCCCGCGCCGACCCGTTCGCGGCCGAGCACCGCACCGAAGATATCGGCGACAATGTGCTCCCGGCCGACCGGCTCGACGTAATCGGCCACCGCCGGTTCGAGTTCGGGCAGTGCACGCTGGTCGACCTTGCCGTTCGCGGTCAGCGGGAGCTTCCTCAGCACGGTGATAGTCGTGGGCACGAGGTATCTCGGCAGACGGTGCAACAAGTACTCGCGCAATTGTGCCGCCGTCAGGACGGCATCCCCGGTCGGCACCACATAGGTGGCCAGCACCTGATCTCCGGCCGGGCCTCGGCGCGGTATCGTGATCGCCGTCTCGACCCCGTGGCACTTGCGCAGCACGGCGTCGACCTCACCCGGCTCGACTCGGATGCCGTGCACTTTCAGCTGGGAGTCATTGCGCCCCAGGTACTCCAGTCGCCGTCGGGAGCTGCGACGGACCAGATCGCCGGTGCGGTACATCCGCTCGCCCGCCGCGCCGAACGGGTTCGCCACGAACCGCCGCGCCGACAGCCCTGGCTGTCCGACATAGCACCGAGCCAGTCCAGGCCCCATTACATACAGTTCGCCAGTCGCGCCGAGCGGGACCGGCCGCAACCACGAATCCAACACGGCCAGACCGGTTCCCGGCAGTGGTGCGCCGAGATCCACCGGCTCGTCCGGACATAACGGTCCGGTGCAGGTCGCCGCCACTGTCGTTTCCGCCGGACCATACGAGTTCAGCACTATCCGGCCGTTGCCGAGGCGCGCGGGCAGGTCGGGCGGGCACGGCTCGCCACCGATGACGAGCACCCGCACCCCGGCCATCGCGGTCGCGGGCACCGTGGCCAGCACTGCGGGCGGTATGAATACGTGAGTAGCGGCGGATTCGATGATCACCGCGGACAGTTCGGCACCGATACTCGCCGCTGGCGGCGCGATGACCAGGGTCGCTCCGCAGTAGAAGGTCGACAGCCACACCATGATGGCGGCATCGAAACTCGGGTTCATACAGTGCAGTACGCGGTCACCGGACCGGGCTCCGATGTGCGCGGCGGTACCGGCCACCAGCCCGCTCAGCCCGGCATGGGTGACCACCACGCCCTTCGGCGCTCCGGTCGAGCCGGAGGTGTACACGATGTAGGCCGGATGCCCCGCGCGCAATGGCCGGCGCGCCAGCGGAGTTGCCGTGCGGGCCGCGACGGCCGGATCGTCGAGCAGCAGCCACGACAGCGAATCGGGCAGCCGATCCCGCACCGCCGATACGGACAGCCCGCATAGCGCGCCGCAGTCGGCGGCGATATCCGCGAGACGCTGTGCGGGCTGTGTCGAATCGACCGGTACGAATGCCGCGCCCGTCTTCGCAACGGCCCAGACCGCGATCATGCATTCGGGTGAGCGTGGCACCGCGAGCAGCACAGCGGTTTCCGGTTTCGCACCGGCATCGATCAGGACCCTGGCCCATCGATTCGACTGCTCGTCGAGTTCACGGTAGGTCAATTCCGTTGTGCCATAACGTATCGCAACCCGATCCGGCCGCATTCCGCCCGCCAGGATATCGGGGAGCAGCAGCAGTGGCTGCGGACGCGCACGCAGCACATCGCCGGGCTCGGCTCCGCTCATCCCGATGACCAGCTGGTTCGGATCCGCCCCCATGCGCACGAATATCCGGGTCAGCCGATCCGCCAGCCGGTTGGTCTGGGCGGCATCGAAATACCGCGCCGAACTGTTCAGCACCAGACGCAGACGGTCCCTGCCGTGCGCCGCCAGCGACAGCGGATAGTGCGTACCGTCATGGGCGCGGAACCCGCTGATCCGTAGTGCGGCCCGCTGCGCGGCGGTCATGAGTGCCGCCGCATCCACCGGATACGACTCGAAGACGAGCGCGGTATCGAACAGCTGGCCGATCCCGGCCGCCGCCTGAATATCGGTGAGCCCCACCGTGTGCTGCTCGAGCAGCGCCGCCTGCTCGCGGTGCACGCGCGCCAGCAGGCCCGCGACCGACTCGTCGGGGGCGAGGGTGATCCGGACCGGAATGGTGTTCACCAGCATGCCGACAATGCGTTCGGCCCCTGCTAGACCGGGCGGACGTCCGGACACGGTCGCCCCGAAGACGATGTCGTGCTCACCCGTCAACTCCGCCAGCAGTAACGCCCACCCGACCTGCACGACCGTATTGAGCGTCACGCCATAGTCAGCGGTAATACGGTGGAGCGCGGACACATTCGATGCGGTCAACGCAACGTCGATTTTGTGCGTGGATTTCGGTGCCGAGTCGATGGCGGACCGCCCGACGGTCACCAGGGTCGGTCCCGCCAGACCGTCCAGCGCATCGGCCCATGCGGCGCGGGCGGCCGCATCGTCTCGGGCCGTGAGCCATTCCAGGTAATGGCGATAGGAGACCACCGGCGCGAATGCCGAACTATCGCCGTCTGTTTCGTACAGCGCGAGCAGCTCGCCGAACAGCAGCGGCATCGACCAGCCGTCGAGGATCAGATGGTGATTCGTGATCACCAACCGGACGTCGTCCTCGCCGCACCGAACGCACAGCATGCGTAGCAGCGGTGGCCGATCCGGGACAAAGGGTGTCGCCAGTTCCGTGTCGGCGAGTCGGTCGTAGTCCGCCGGAGCCGCCTCGATATAGGTCCACGGCATGGTTGCCTGCGCCAGTACCAGCTGGACCGGCGCATCGTCCCCGGCCAGGAATGCGGTGCGCAATACCTGGTGCCGCCGTACCAGCGCGTCGGCGGCCCGCGCCAGGCGCGCGGCGTCCACCGGGCCCTCGAACTGGATCACCGTCTGCACCGAGTACCCGTCGGTGCGACCGGCAGCCAGCTGCACGTGGAACAGCAGTCCCTGCTGCAGCGGTGCCAGCGGCCACACATCCTCGAATGCCGGGTACCGCGACTCCCATTCCTCGATCCGCTGTTGTGTGGCGGATACCAGCGGCAGATCCGAAGGGGTGAATCCACCCGCGTCCGGTGCGCGCAGCAGGTCCGCGAGCGCGGTCAGCTCCGATATCCATTGCCGTGCGATCACATCCACTTCGGCACCATCCAGCACCGCGGGCAGGAACTGCCAAACCGCCTGCAGGACCGGCCCGTCGGCGGTCTCTACGGTCACGGCATCGATCGTGACCGCACCGGCCGCGGGCAGTTCCTGATCCCCACTGCCCAGAGCATCGACAATCGAATCCGGCAGCCACGGCGTCCCCGTACCGACGGCAGCCACCTGACCGAGATAGTTGAACCCGAGCTGTGGCCACTGCCCTGACAACTGTTCCCGCCCAACCGGATTCAGATACCGCAACAACCCGAATCCGATACCGCCACGCGGTACCGCACGCAGTTGCTCTTTGACCGCCTGCAATGTCGCAGCGGGCGCACCCGCCGCCGCGACATGCAACCGCACCGGGAATTGACCGGTGAACCAACCCACCGTCCGCGAAAGTTCCGCCCCCGGCACCAACCCCTCATCGCGCCCGAGCCGCTCAACGCCCACCAACACCGGCCCTTGGTCCCCGCGCCACCGCGTCACCGCGGTCGCCAGGGCGCTCAATAACGCCTCCTCCACCCCACACCGGAACGCCTCCGGCAGCCGCTCGACGAGTGTCCTGCTCACCTCGACCGAGAGCCGCACTTCGGTCCGCTCGCGCCTGCCGGGCAGCTCGGGATCGACCCGACCGGGCAGCACAACCGGGTCGCCGTCGCGAGCATCGCATTGCCGCGCCCCGACGGCCGCATCACCGTGCCCGCTCGGCACCGCAGTGTCCAGCTCGCGGCGCTCGGACAGCGCAGCATCGTCTCTGCCCGGCGAGGCACCACGCTCATCGTCCGCAACGCGTGTGCGCATCAAGTCACCATGTGCCTCGGCAACACGATGACCGCGTGACATCCCGTCTGCGGAGTCGAGGCCGCGACCGCGCATCGGCGGATCGGGTGTGGCGAGCACCGTCGACCAGTAGGCCAACTCGTCGACCACGGAATCGTCGGCGGCGACCACGGCCAGTGCGTGCGCCCAGGTCCGCATCGACGTGCCGACGGGTGGGAGCACCGGCTCCGCACCCGCCGCGATCTGCCCCCACGCGACGATCAGATCGGCCAGCACGATCCGCCAGGACACCGCGTCGATCACCAGATGATGCGCGACGACGACGAGGCGACCGGCCCGCCCCGGTCCATCATCCAGCCACACCAGGGCCAGCATTACCCCATGCGCCGGATCGAGACGATCCGTGGCTTCCGCGATCACCCGCGCGACGCCGACCCGTTCCGGTGGATGGACCAGCAGGGTGTCGGCATCGACCGCACCGACCGGACGGACCTCGAGCTCGCCGTTCACGAGGATGGCGCGCAGCATGTCGTGCCGATCGAGCACGGCCTGCACGGTGCGCACCAGCGGCGTTCGCTCGATGCCGACCGGCAGGGTAAGGACCATCGTTTGGGCGAAGCGACGGATGTCGGTCGGCTGTTCGAGCAGCCAGGAGACGATCGGCGTGCGGGGTACCCGGCCGATGCCCGCGCCGGGTACTTCGTGCAGCACCGGACTGGTCTCGGCCCGGGTCGTGACGAATCCGGCCAGTTCGGCGGGGGTCGGGTGCTCGAAAACATCGCGGGGCGTGCAGATCAGGCCCGCGGCGCGAGCACGGGACACCAGTTGGATCGCCATGATCGAATCGCCGCCGAGGGCGAAGAACGACGATTCCGCGTCGACCGCAGGCGTGCCGAGGATCTCCGCGAACATCGTGCACAGCGTGCGTTCGGTTGCCGTACCCGCCGCGCGCACCGGGGCGGTATCGGCCGGTTCGGGTTCCGGCAGGGCGCGGCGGTCGATCTTGCCATTGCCGGTCAGCGGTAGCGCGTCCAATACCGTGATCGATCCAGGCACCAGATGTCCCGGCAGCCGGTGTGCGCAGTACTCGCGCACCGCCGAAATATCCAGGCGCACCGGGTTTTCCCGGTGCACAACCGGAACCACATACGATGCCAATATCGATCCGCCCGCGTCGGTGCGCCGCAATACCGTCACTGCGATCTCGACTCCCGGATGGGCGTCCAGCACGGCGTCCACTTCACCCGGCTCGACCCGCATACCGCGTAGCTTCACCTGGAAGTCCGTGCGGCCCAGGTATTCCAGCACCGAATCCGCGCGCTCGGACGCCCCGTTGCCGCTCGGATCGATCGGCCGACCGGCCTGCCAGCGGACCAGATCACCGGTCCGGTACATCCGAGTTCCGGCCGGGCCGACAGGATCGGCCACGAACCGCTCCGCGGTCATTGCCGCACGCCCTGCATAGCCCCTGGCCAGCGCGGACCCCACGATATACAGCTCACCGGCGACCCCGATCGGCACCGGGCGCAACCAGCGGTCCAGCACCAGCAATCCGGCCCCGGGCACCGGCCGACCCAAGCCGGACGGGCGCGCCAGCGTCAATGGCTCGGTGAAGGTCACTGCGACCGTGGTCTCGGTCGGCCCATAGGAATTCCGCAGCGTCCGCCCGACCCCGAACCGCGCCACCAACTCCGGCGGGCAGATATCACCGCCGGAAGACAGCGATCGCACCCCGTCCAACGAACCAGCGGGCAGGGTCGCCAATACCGCTGGCGTCGAATACATCTGCGTCACGCCGAAGTCGCGGACCAGCCGCGCCAGCTCACCACCGGCCGTGTGGTCCCCCTCCGCCACCACAAGTGTCGCACCGACCGAGAACGCGCCGAGCAACTCCAGCAGCGAGGCGTCGAAACTCGGATTCAAACAATGCAGGACCCGCGATCCCGGTCCGGCCCCGGACGAATCAGCGGCTGCGGCAACAAGTCCCGTCAACCCGGTATGGGTCGCCACAACCCCCTTCGGCACACCGGTCGACCCCGAAGTGAATACCACGTAGGCGGCCTGCTCTGCCCGCGCAACCCGGCACCCGCTGCCAGCAGCGGCAGCACGTCGGCCTCCGACGCACCCACCGCAACCATCGCCCCACCAGCA
>NZ_JBEXUI010000033.1:0-92180 GCF_040614395.1 Nocardia sp. NPDC005998
CTCGAGCCGATACTGCCCATCCGTGCCCGCACCGCCGCGAGCCGGGCTCCGCTGTTCTGTATCCATCCCGCGATCGGGCTGGCCTGGTGCTACTCGGGTCTGCTGGCGCACCTCGCGCCGAACCGTCCGGTGTACGGACTACAGGCGCCGCATGTCGCGGGTGCGGAAGGATTCGATTCGATCGGCGAGGCCGCGGAAAGCTATGTGGCGCATATCAAGTCGATCCAGCCGCAGGGGCCCTACCACCTGCTCGGCTGGTCACTGGGCGGCCTGATCGCGCACGAGGTCGCGATCCAGTTGCAGCAGGCCGGTGACGAGGTCGCGCTGCTGTCGATGATGGACAGCTACCAGCTCAGCGATGAATGGCTCGAACATGCGATCCCGACCGTCGCCGAGATCATCGGCGAATTCGGCAGCGACGCATTGGGCGACGACGTGGAGTTCGACCAGAGTATGAGCCTGCGCGACGCCGCGGAACTGCTGCGTTCACGCCCCGGCCCGTTCGCCGCGCTGACCGTCGAACACCTGGAGCGCCTCTATGCGGGCTACGCCAATGGCACCGTTCTCGCCCACGGCTTCCGCCCTCGCACCTTCAACGGCGACCTCCTGTTCTTCACCGCGGGTGATGATGAAATCAACCGCACCGATCCCACCCGGCGCGCCGCTGCCTGGCAGCCCTTCATCACCGGCACCATCCAGAATCACGACCTGCGCTGCAAGCATTCGGCCATGACGACACCGGAATCACTTGCCGTCATCGGGCCGGTGCTCAACGAACACCTCGAAGCCGCGGCGGCACGAGCGCGTGAGGCGCGACAGTGACTGTCGAGCGCGCAAGAGCCCACTCGGTACCGGAGGGTACCGAGTGCGGCTTCGGTGGCGTCGTGAAAAGACGCGAGTCGGTCCCGCGCACCGGGACCGGCATCGGCACGTACGGCAGCGCCGGTCATGGCGGCGTCGCGCGTCAGAGGCCGTGGCCGTGTGCGGCGGGTTTCGAACAAAATCCATCCTCCGGGCGTCCGGATGCTCGGACGGAACCCAGTGTTACCGAGGCAGATTCGTGCGAGATATCGCCAGCAATGTGCGGCCTTCGACACCGGCGCCCGGGGTCGGAGAAGGAGACAGCTGTGAGTGAGCGAGGTGAGCAATGCATCGGCCGTGGCGAGCAGCCCACAGTCAGGGCGGCGCTGGTGGAGATGCCGGTGTCGAACATCGAGGGAGAGGCATGAGCGAGCGTCAGCGAGTGAATCGTGCGCACAGCGCGCCATGGCCTACGACGGAGCCGAGCGCGAGCGAGGCGGAGTCGTGAGCCTTGCGGTCGAGGTGCTGGGCCTGGTCAAGAATTACGGTCGGGTGCGGGTGCTGGACGAGATCGACCTGCAGATACCGGCGGGGACGGTAATGGGTCTGCTGGGTCCCAACGGTGCTGGCAAGACGACGACGGTGCGCATCGTGACCACCCTGCTGCGGCCGTGTGCCGGTTCGGTGCGGGTCGCGGGTGTCGACGTCTTGCGTGATCCGGCAGCGGCGCGGCGGCGGATCGGATTGTCCGGTCAGTACGCGGCGGTCGACGCCAATCTGACCGGATATGAGAATCTGCGCATGGTGGCGCGGCTGTACGGAATGTCGCAGCGGCAGGCCACCTCGCGCGCGTCCGAATTGTTGAGCGCCTTCGGTCTGGACCACGCGGCGCATCGCCGCGCTGGCACCTACTCCGGCGGGATGGCGCGGCGCCTCGACCTGGCCGGGGCATTGGTCGCCCGGCCCGCGGTCGTGGTGCTGGACGAGCCGACTACCGGACTGGATCCGCGTGGGCGACTGGATATGTGGCGCGTCATCGGCGATCTCGTCGACGACGGCACCACGGTGCTGCTCACCACCCAGTACCTGGAAGAGGCCGATCTGCTGGCCGACCGCATCACGGTCATCGATCGCGGACGCGTCATCGCCAAGGGGTCGGCCGACGAGCTGAAAACCTCCATCGGCGGCGACCGGCTCACCGTCACCTTGGCCGCGGGTCAGGAGGTGAAGCCAGCGCTGACAATCCTGGCGCAGGTCGGCATCGGTGAGCCGACCCACGATCCAGGCGCGGACGAAGCCTCCATCATGGTCGGCGATGGCTCGCGCACCATGGTCGAGGCGCTGCGCCGGCTCGACGACGCCGGGGTGTGTGTGGTCGACGCCAGCGTGCGTCGGCCCAGTCTCGACGACGTATTCCTGTCCCTCACCGGCACCGCCGCGCGCGAACCCGAGCCGGAAACCGACGATGTACAAGAGGAGATCTTGTCTTGATGAGCACCGCAGTCGCGCGCGCCGAAGCAGAACCGACCGTGAAAACCGAATCCCCCCAGGAGATTCCGTCGCCGCACGCCCGGATCATCCGGGACAGCGCGATCGTCGCCTACCGCAATCTGCTGACCATCCTGCGCGTCCCGACCCTGCTGGTGACCGCGACGATTCAGCCGCTGATGTTCGTATTCCTGTTCGCCTACATCTTCGGCGCCTCACTCGGCGGCGGCCAATATCGGGAATTCCTGCTGGCCGGAATCTTCACCCAGACGGTCGCTTTCAATGCCGCCTTCACCACCGTCGGTCTGGCGGGCGATCTGGAGAAGGGGATTATCGACCGCATGCGCACCCTGCCCATGTCGCGGCTGGCGGTGCTGATGGGGCGCACGCTGTCGGATCTGGTGGTGAACATCCTGAGTCTGGCCGTCATGGTCGGCTGCGGCTATGTGGTCGGCTGGCGGATCAATGGCGGCATCGCCGACGCCGTATTGGCTTTCGCGGTGATCCTGCTGTTCGCCTTCGCCATGTCCTGGGTCGGCGCGCTCACCGGCCTGCTCTCGCCCACCGTCGAAGTGGCGCAGAGCGCGGGCCTGATCTGGTTGTTCCCGCTGACGTTCATCTCCTCGGCCTTCGTTTCCGCCGAGTCCCTCCCCGGCCCCATGCGCGCGGTTGCCGAATGGAACCCGATCACCGCGGTATCCGCCGCGGGCCGCAAACTGTTCGACAATGGCGCGCCCCCCAGCTTCGGCACGCCCACCGGTTGGCCCGCCGAGCACTGCATCGCATACGCCGTAGCCTGCTCGCTCGCCATCCTCATCGTGGTCGTACCGCTGGCCCTGATCCGCTACCGCAAGGTCGCCAGCAAGTAGTACCGCCCACCCGCTGCCGAGGCGACGCTGAGCGCGTCCGGATCGGCGGGACTGCGCTGACCTGGTCGCTGTCGACCGGTTCGGCACTCAGCCAGCGTTCATGGGCACGAGAAAGGCCGCTTGCATCGCTTGATGCAAGCGGCCTTCCTTTTGTCTCGAAAGGCTTCCGTGCGCAGGGCCGCTGGTCCGAACACCGTCCGGCTCGAAGCCCTACACCTGCGAAGGAACCTAGACCCGGCGCCGCGTCTTGAGCAGATCGAGGCGCTCCTTCAGCAGCTCCTCCAGCTCTTCCTTGCTGCGACGCTCGAGCAGCATGTCCCAGTGGGTGCGGGGCGGCTTGACCTTCTTGGTCTCCTGAGTGGTGCCCTCCATGAGGGTGCCCTCCTGGCCGTTGCGGCAGAGCCAGGTCGGGGGGATTTCGGCATCGTCGGCGAACGGGACGTCGAATTCCTCGCCGTTATCGGTCCGGTACCGAGCGATCCGTCGCGGGGCCAGGTCGTGGTCGCGATCGGTTTCGTAGCTCACCGCTCCGAGCCGACTGCCCCGGAGTACGCGATCTGCCATGGTGTGCCTCTCCCTGTGTGCTCGAGTCTTGTTGCGCTGCGGCCGCGTCCGTTCGGCGGACTCAGCCGGACGAGCGCCTGACGCTCGCTGGACCTTAGGTGTAACGACCGTGCCTGCGCCAATAGTTCCCGACGCCCGCTGACCCTTTCGAGTGCGCCGCGCGCCGTCCCTAGCGGCCGTGAACTGTTCCATTGTAGTGCGTGACACGGATGCGATCCGCCACGCCCGCGCCGCGGCGGCAATCCGGGGCCACGAACCCCATCCGGCGGCCGGAACCGTTAATGTTCTGCGTCATGTCGCGCCGCTTGCTGTCCTGCTGCCTGTGGTGTGGGCGGGAGATCGTCGAATCGGAGGCTGGTCGCCGTCGCCGGTACTGCCGTCAGTCCTGCCGCCAACGCGCCTACGAACACCGCAACAGCTTGAAGGGAACCGGGATTCCCGATGATTCGGTGGTACTGAGCGCCCAGGAGGCGGCCGATCTGGCCGACCGCTGGTTCGCCGCCCGCTGCGCCGCCGAGGACGTCGCCACCGCCATCGGCGAGGGTGCGGACACCGAAGAGCTGAGGGCATTGAGCGCCACGTTGCTGACACTGACCCGCGAGGCCGAACGCTTGCGGTGAGCGCGGACCGAGTCGCAGGCTAGGCCAATCGGTGCTCGGCGACCGGTGTGCTCAGGTCCGTACCGTTGAGATCCAGGTACAGCAGTCGTTCGGTGATCGATACGGTGACGGTGTTGCGGCGTTCGATCGCGGCGACGCCCGCATCGATGAAGTCCCGGTCGAAGCTGTAGAGCCGAATCGCTTCGGCGCGATGGATCCGCTTGCCGGTGAGCTGCGCCAGCACCTTGACCGGATCGCGATGGGTGTAGATGGCAACGCGCTCAGCCATTTTGCTGCCGCGGTGCACGCGCTCGGCGTCGGGGGCGCCGACTTCGATCCAGGCGGTGAGGCGTCCGGTGAGATCGCGCACCAACACCGCGGGTTCGTCGGTGGCGGATACTCCGCCGTCGCTGAAGGTGATGCCCTCCTCGTATTCGAGGCAGTAGGCGAGTAGTCGCGTCAGCATGAATTCGGCGGTTTCGGATGGGTGGCGCGCCACCCGCAACTCCAACTCCTGATAGACACCGCGGTCGACGTCGGCCAGATGAACGGTGAAGTTGTGCAGTGTTGCGCTGAGGGCCATAGGAGCAGGAGCTTAAATGACCCTGGCGCGCGTACCCTGCGGCGAGCCCCATCGGATCACCCGCGGGGCCGGGCGCCCGCCGTGAACAACCGCGCGGCGCTCGAGGTTTTGTGCACTGCGGCCCGGGCCCGCCAGTACACGGCGAAGGTCAGCAGGCCGACTACCCACACCAACCCACCGAACGCCAGCAGCGTGCTGCCATCCGGATGCACCAGTGACTGCGCCCGCATCGCCTGCCAGAACACGATCGCGAGCAGCCCGGCATAGCCGAAAGCGAGCACCCCGATCAGCCCGGCGCGGGTACGTTCGGCGCGCAACCACGGATAGCGCGGCGCCAACCAGGCCAGCGCGACTACCGCGAGGAGCAGCACCTGGATGGCGTGTAGCCCCAGGAAATGCGGGATCCGCAGGTCGCCGCCGATGGTGCTCCAGTGTGTGATCGGCATACCGCCGACTCCGTCGCGTGCGTCCAGAGACGGATTGTTCAGCACCGTATGTCCCGCAACCAACTCCACCACATTGCCGTCGGCGTCCCGCACCAACTGCTTGCCGGTGAACCCCATCAGATAGCCGAGTGCCATCCCGACGACGGCGAGTCCGAGTCCGGCGTGAATGGCCCGCGCGGTAGGCCGGTCCACCAGCCGCTGCCACGAAAGGATCAGCACGATAATCAGATTCGCGAAGAACAGCCCGGGCACACCGGAAGCGAACACCAGCTGCCCGATCGAATTCACTGCATCGGTTTCATGATTGAAATGGCTGTAGGTACCGCGTGCGGCCTGCACCACAATGAATCCGACGTCGATGAATCCGGTGATCGCGAACACCGTCCCCATCCACCAGCTGACCCGACTTCCCTTGTGCGGCAACGACAGCAACCAGGCCAGCGTGAATCCGTAGAGTACGAACGCCAGCCCGAACTTGAACGGTTTGAGCCAGACGGATTCACCGAGCAGCATCCGATCGTCGAATGCCATGCCGCCTACGCAGAACAGCACGAGGGTGCCCATCGCGGCCACCATCCACAGCAGCGGGCGATGCAGGCGACCTCCGCGTGGCAGATCGGGTGCAGTGCGGCGACGGTGCCGAGGCGGCGTGGAATGACCAGGGGCAGAAAGGGTATCGATCGTCGGCATGATCCGACGGTAGGAACCGATGGCACGCGACCACGTCCCGCTGCGGCGCCATTCGCGGGTAGTACCGGGGTACTAGAACTCGGCCATCGCGATATCCGCGATCCCCTCATCGAATCGTGAATACCGCGATGGCCGAGTCCGATCCCGCCCGAATCCGAGGCGGGACCTCGAATCGGTGGGCAGGTGTTGCGGGCCGGAGAGTCCGCCTACTCCGCGGCGATACCGACGGCGATACCGCGCGCGCCGAGCCAGGGCATCGGATCGATCGGCGCGCCGTTGCCCTGATGAACCTCGTAGTGCAGGTGCGGGCCGGTGGAGAAGCCGCGGTTGCCCACGGTCGCAATGACGTCGCCCGCGCGCACCTGCTGGCCGACGGTGGCGAGGATGTCGTTGACGTGGCCGTAGACGCCGATGGTGCCATCGTCCTGCTGCACCCGCACCCACAGGCCGAAGCCCGAGGCCGGGCCCGCCTCGATCACGGTGCCGTCGGTGACCGCGGCGATCGGGGTGCCGATGGAGTCGGCGAAGTCGAGGCCCGCGTGCAGTGCGCCCCACCGCATCCCGAAATTGGATGTCAGCACGCCCGCGATGGGGCGAACGGTGCGCGGCCGGGCCTCGGCGGCCAGGCGGTTCGGCTCCCAGACGACGGCATCGGGAACGGTCTGCGGCATCTGCGCTTCAGGCAGCGTGAATGCGGTGAAGGCGACGGCGGCGCTGGCCGAATCGGTGGTCGACTGGTCGGTCTTTCCGGTGTTGACGCCGGGCAGTGCGTTGGGGTCCGCGGCGGCCAGCACGCCGAGCGAGGCGCTGACGACCGCGGCAACGGCAACCGCCCGGGTGGTGCTGCGGTTGCGGCGTGAACGGGTCGCGCCGCGACGGAAAGATAACGGTACGGTCACGAACATGGCTTGAACGTACGGGACCGCCATTCGAGGACCGCTATCGTGTGGCAACCGTCACAGGTCAACAAAAGCGCAGCTGGTATGTAACAGCTGTGTAACGGCACTGCGTGGATGTTATGTCTACCTGGCGAAAGCCCGTAGTGCGCAGAATTGACCAGAAGGATGCCGGTCGATCACACTATTTCAGTGCCGACTAAAGGAGTTCGCGCGCTCGAGGCGCTGGCCGACCCCACCCGCAGGGCCATCTTCGAGGCATTGCCGACCGCGCCGCTGGCCGTCGGCGACCTGGCGAAGCTCGTCGGGGTGACCAGCTCCGCGGTCTCCCAGCATCTGCGTGTGCTGCGCGAGGCCAGGCTGGTCATGATGCGCCCGGACGGCAACCGGCACCTGTATTTCCTCGACCCGCGCGGACTCGGCGATGCGCGTGACTACCTGGAGCAGTTCTGGCCCAGCGCGCTCGCGGCCTATGCCGCCGCGCTGAGCAGCGCTCGCGCCGAGACTGCGCCCGAAACGAATGCTCACGGCCCCAGCGGCTGACTATCTACAGCGGCAGATCTGCCCCGCCAACTGCGACACCTGCCTCCACAATCGCCTGGCGCGACCCTGTCCGGAACCGCGTTCCTTGCGGCCCTGGCGCGGAGTGGGCGATCAGCCCACGCGGCGATACGCCGTTCGCCCGCGATTGCTTCCGCTGCCGGGCCACGCGCGCTTGGCGAGTTGCTTGTCGACGGCGCTGACCACCTCGGTAACGCCGATCCGCAGCAGTCCGGGATCGGGCGTATCGGCCATCGGGTCGCCCACCTGACCGGCCCACAGCACCGCATGCCTGCCGAGCAGATGTGGCGGTGGCCCACCCCAGCGCGGCGGCGTCGGACCGAACAGCAATACGGTGCGGGTCCCGAAGGCGGTAGCCAGATGCGCGACGCCGGTATCACCGGAGATGACCAGTGCGGCCTCGGCGACCGTGGCCGCGAGCTCGATGAGGTTCTGCTCGCCCGCAAGCACCCGGCCCACCGGCAGGCCCGCGCGCGCGGCGATATTCAGTGCGATATCGCGCTCGTATTCGTCGCCGGTGAGTACCACCTCGCGACCGAGCACGAGCAGATGGCGCACGACGGCGGCGAACCGGTCGGGCGGCCAGCGGCGCGCCGGCGCGCCCGCGCCGACATGTACGACGACGCAATCGCGATGGCTGGTGGTGGCGACCGGCGGGACCAGTCCGAGATTGCGCCGGTCGGCGACGATGCCGTCGGATTCGAGCAGATGACACCAGCGCTCGACGTGATGCATATCCGTGTGCCACTCCGGGCCTTCCAATTCGGGAAAGGCCAGGTTGCGGTAGGAGAGGATGCGGCCGGGATCGGTTTTGGTGAGCGCGACGATGCTCTCGGCGCTCGCACCGTGCAGATTTACCGCGAGTGCGGGTGGGGTGGCACCCCAGCGCAGGTCACTGAGTTCTGCCGTCGGCACCATGGTGTCGACGGAAGCGATGAGATCGACGATCGGTTTCAAGCGGTGCGGGGCCGCCAGGACGATCTGATCATGCGGCTTCGCCCGTCGCAACGCGCGCAACGCGGGAACCGCGGTGAGTAGATCACCGAGGCCACGTGCCTGCAGGACGAGAACAACGGCCACCCTCTTCTCCTAGCCACCCGAGATCGCGAACCCGACCCACCCGCTTCACCGCATAGGTGCACACGACGAGAGCCACTTAGGGATGACTACCCGAGCCTGATCGGCGATAAACGTGAGTGAGTAGCCCGTTACCGAGTCCGCTGTCCGGGCCGGAGGACTAACCTCGGCGATGGCAGCACCTACACCGAGGAGCGTTCCAGATGGCCTCCAGGCTCAACCCGTACATCAGTTTCGGAGACACGGCGCGCGCCGCGCTCGAATTCTATCGAGACGTGTTCGACGGCACGCTGTCCATTCAAACCTTCGGGGATATGGGCGATAAGGACGCGCCCGGTGCGGATCTGGTCATGCACGGCATGCTGGAGACGCCGAGCGGTTTCACACTGATGGCTTCGGATACCCCACCCGGCATGGAATACAAACCTGGCAGCAGCATTTCGATCAGTCTCAGCGGTGACGACGCCGATGAGCTGCGCGGCTACTGGGACGAACTCACTGCCGGCGGCACCATAACCGTGCCATTGGAGAAGCAGATGTGGGGTGACGAGTTCGGGATGTGCATGGACCGATTCGGTATCGCCTGGATGGTCAACATCAGCGTCCCAGCCTAGCGCCGGCCGCTCACCGCGTTGTCTAGCAAATGCGCAGAAAACCGCTGACGCAAGGCATAGCATTTCGTTATGACGACAAACAGCGTGCTAGAGGGTCCTCTGCAGTCGCTTGCGCGCAGTGCGTGGCAGACGGTTCTGGTCACCGGCATCCTTGCGGTGATCCTCGGTGTGATGATCCTGGTGTGGCCGGATGTGACGCTGGCGGCCGCGGGCATCATCTTCGGTATCTATCTGGTGGCGAGCGGCTTTCTGCAATTGATGGCCGCGTTCGGCACATTTGCCAGTACCGGAATGCGGGTGCTGGCGTTCATCAGTGGCGTGTTGTCGATCATCATCGGTGTCTTCTGTTTCCGTGACGAGCTGGCCTCGATTCTGTTGCTCGGTCTGTGGATCGGTATCGGCTGGCTGTTCCGCGGGATCGCGGTGCTGGTGGCGGCGATCTCCGAGCCGGCGATGCCCGGCCGGGTTTGGACGGGCATCTTCGGTGTCATCACCGCGATCGGTGGTGTGGTGCTGATCGCGTGGCCGGTCCGGTCGGTAGCGACGCTGGCATTGGTCGCTGGCTGGTGGCTGATCATCCTGGGGATCGCCGAGATCATCACGGCGTTCGGTGTCCGCCGGGATGCGAAGAAGCTCGCCAAGGCCTGAGGTCTTCGATCGCCCGCGGCGGTCGCCGTACGCGGCGGTCGCGGGTGTCGTTTGGGTGGATGTAGTTGAGGCAGTGGTGATTTCGGTTCCTCGAGGCAAGGCTTTCGGTATATGCCAAGATGGGATATGCCCAAGGCGCTGCCCGTGATCGATGTTTCCGCGCCGATCCGTTGTATGCCAGTGGCGGCGGCGCCGGTCGATGACCAGGTCGCCCTCGAGGTGGCATTGCGGTTGAAGGCGCTTGCGGATCCGGTGCGGGTCAGATTGATGTCATTGCTGCTCGCCGAGCCCGGCGGCACGGTCAACACCCGTGATCTGGCCGCGGCGGTAGTGCTCGCGGAATCGACGGTCAGTCATCACCTGGGCCAGCTGCGCGCCGCCGGGCTGGTGGAATCGGTGCGTCGGGGCATGACCGTCCAGCATGCCGCACGTCGAGATGCGTTGTCCGCCTTGTGTTTCGTGCTCGATCCGGAGTGCTGCCGGTAGGTTTTCTCGGTTACCCTGGTCGGCACCCCTTGACCGACCGGCTCTAGATAACTGATGATTACATCAGTAGCGCGAATAGTCTCACCTTGATGGTGTGGTTTGTGCAGCCCGAGCCGGAGGAGAAGGCCGATGACCGCCGCCCGCATCGATGTGCACCAGCACCTCGTTCCGCGTGACTATGCCGACTGGCTGCGCACGAAAGGCGTCGTCGCTCCCGGTGGCCGCGAGCTGCCCGACTGGAGTCCGGACAGCGCGCTCGCGCTGATGGATCGGTATTCGATCGCCACGGCGATCCTGTCGCTGTCCACGCCCGGCACTCATCTCGGCGATGCTGCCGAGGCGCGGGGGTGGGCCCGCAGGGTCAATGAGACCGGCGCGGATCTGGTGCGCGCTCACCCCGATCGGTTCGGGTTGTTCGCCACCGTGCCGCTGCCCGATGTGGCGGGGTCGGTCGAGGAGATCGCGCACGCATATGACGAACTGAACGCCGATGGTGTCGTGCTGCTGGCAAACGCACATGGCCGCTACCTCGGCGACGCGGCATTCGATCCGGTCATGGCCGAGCTGGATCGGCGGGCCGCCGTGGTTCTGGTGCACCCCTCGGAACTGCCGGGTCCGGCGGTGGCGGGGATTCCGCCGTTCGCGGCCGACTTCCTGCTCGACACCGCGCGCGCAGCAACGAATTTGGTGCTGCGCGGCGTGCTGCGGCGCTATCCGAACATTCGGTTCATTCTGTCGCATGCGGGCGGGTTCGTACCCTATGCATCGCATCGCATTGCCGCCGCGATCACGGCCGAAACCGGCCGCAACGCCCTCGAAATCCTGGAAGAGCTCAGCGGCTTCTACTTCGATACCGCGCTGTCGGGCAGCCCGGCGGCGCTGCCGAGTCTGCTCGCCTTCGCCCGCCCCGGCCATGTGCTCTTCGGCAGCGACTGGCCGTTCGCGCCCGAACTCGGCGTCGCGTACTTCACCGGCCAGTTCGATGCCTATCCCGGTCTCGATGAAACCGGCCGCGCCGCGATCAACCGAGGAAACGCTCTCGAGCTGTTTCCCCGCCTCGCGAAGGGGGCCCGACAATAGGATCCTCCTCGCGAGTCGTGGGTGGTGTGCGGTTCGGTGACCGAGATCTGTTGCGTTCCTGTGCTTTCCGCGGTCAGGCCAGGGCGAGGAAGAGCTTCTCGAGTTCGGCCTCGGTCATCGGTTCAGAACCGTCGGCGGTGTCTCCGGCGAGGCATTCGCGCAGTCCGGTCGCGACGATCTTGAAGCCGGCGCGGTCCAGTGCGCGGGAGACGGCGGCAAGTTGGGTGACCACATCCTTGCAGTCGCGGCCCTGCTCGATCATGGAGATCACCCCGGCGAGCTGGCCGTGCGCACGGCGCAGCCGGTTGAGCACCAGGGCGATGGTCTCTTCGTTGCCGACCATGGGATATTCCTTTCATCGAGTAGACCACTAATCATACCCCTGGGGGTATCAAGGGAGTCCCGGTGTGTGCCGAGCCCCTGGCGGTGATTTCAGTGGTGGGCGAAGCTGATCGAGGGCAGTAGCCTACGCAGCCAGGCCGGGGACCACCAGGCGGCGTGTCCGGTGAGGCGCAGCAGCACCGGCAGCAGCACTAGGCGCACCGCGAACGCGTCCAGCAGTACGGCAACCCCGAGGATGATGCCCATTTCCTTCGGCGGCAGCGGGTCGGCGAGCGCGAAGGTGAAGAACACTGCGACCATGACCGCGGCGGCGGCGAAGATCACCCGTCCGGAATGCGACAGGCCGTCGACCTGTGCGGCCTTCGGGTCGCCGGAATGCTCGTAGTGTTCCTTGGCGGTGGCCAACAGGAACACGGTGTAGTCCATGGCGATGGCGAAGATCATGGCGAAGAAGAACACCGGTCCCCAGCCGTCCAGGAAGCCCTGCGGGGTGAACCCGAGCAGGCTGGCGCCGTGTCCGTCCTGGAAGATCAGTTTCGCGACGCCGAAGGCGGCGGCCGTGGACAGCAGGCTGACCATGGTGCCGAGGGCGGCGATCAACGGTGCCTGCAGTGCGATCAGCAGCAGCGCGAATCCCAGTACCAGGATGATCCCGACGATGATCGGCAGATAGTCATTGAGCGCCTGCTGCAGGTCCAAGTTCTCCGCGGGTGCGCCGCCGACCGATGCGGCCGAAGGCAATTCGTCGCGCAACCGGTCGAGGATTTCGCCCATGTGCTCGTCGGACGGATCGACGTCGGGGATGGCCTGCATCATCACCAGGCCGCTGTCGTCGCGGGCGGGTTGGGCCGGGGTAACCATGCTGATCCCATCGACCGCCTTCGCGGACGCCGCGACCTGCGCGGACTCGTCGGCAGGGGCGATGATCTGCAGCATGCCCGGAGTCCCTTTGCCCATCTGCGCCTGTACCAGTTCGTAGCCCTGACGTACGGGTGCGTCCGATGGCACGACCTGGATGGACGGCATGGCCACCTGCAGCCCGAATACCGGAGTCGACAAGGCGATCAGCAGGATGCCCGCGCCGATCGCGAACGGCCACGGCTTATCGTGCAGCAGTCGGCCCCAAGCGGCGAACCGCGGAGAATGGTGCTGTTGTCGTTTGGCGTGCGGCAGTGCACCGGCATTGACCTTGTCGCCCAATGCGCCCAACGCCGCCGGTAGCAGGGTTATGGTCGCCGCGAGTACGAAGGCCACCGCGAACATGATTCCGACCGCCATGGTCCGCACGGCGGGTGCGGGCACGATCAGTACGGCCGACAGGCTGACCAGAACCGTAAGTCCGGACAGCACAACGGCTTTGCCGGCGGTGTTCATTGTTTCGGCGACCGCGACCCTGGTATTCGACGTGGTGGTGAGCGCGTCGCGGAAGCGGGCGACGATGAACAGCGCGTAGTCGATACCCAATGCGAGGGCGAACATCATCGCGAAGTTCATGGCCCACACCGAGATCGGCGTGAAATGGTTGAGCAGCACCAGACCACCAGCCGAGGTCACCAGCCCGGCCAAGGTGAGCAGGAGCGGCAGTCCGGCGGCGACCAGCGATCCGAAGGCCAGCACCATGATCGCCAAGGTGAGCGGCCAGGAGAACATTTCGGCCTTGATCATGGCGTTGTGATTGGCCTCGTTGAAGTCGCTCCACAGCGCCGAAGCGCCGGTGGGGTAGACCTCGATGCCGTTGCCGGACAAGGCGGTCAGCGCTGCCTTGTGCTCATCGACGGCCTTGACCATCTCGTCGGTGGTGGCATTCGCGCCCGCGATGAGGATGCCGGTGTGCCCGTCCGGACTGATCGACATGCCCGGCTGCGGCGCGATCACTTCGCCGAAGCGGCCATCGCCACTGAAAACGCCGGTGATTTCGCCGAGTAGTTGGGCCACCTGTGGGCTCTCGATTGTCGCGGTGTCCGAATGGACGACCACCTGCACCGCGGCAGAGGAGTTTCCGCCGAAATGTTGCTGTGCCAGCTCACGCACACGCACCGATTCCGAGCCGTTGGCCTGCCAGCCCGCCCCGGCCAATGCGGTGAAGACGCTCGGAGCGGCGGCGCCGAGCGCGATCAGCACCACTAACCAGATACCGAACACGATCCGGGCGCGACCGGCCATCGCTGCCCCGAGGCGGCTCAGCGCGCCGCTGGATCGGTGCGGTGGCGAGATGTCGCGAGCTGGGGAAACCGCCAACGAGTCGGTCATCACAATTCTCCTTTCATACCCCCATGGGTATATTGGGCCTTGAAAGAAAGATACCCCCAGGGGTATTTAATTGTGAAGAGTGGCATCCGGCACAGGCGGTGCCATGGCCCGCTGGGAGGAGCGAGATGAAGGTTGTGATCGTCGGTGGAGTGGCCGGTGGTATGTCGGCCGCCACCCGTCTGCGGCGACTGTACGAATCGGCGGAAATCGTCGTGCTGGAGCGCGGCGATCATGTGTCGTTCGCGAATTGCGGTCTGCCCTATTACGTCGGCGGGGTGATCCCGAAACGCGAATCACTGCTGTTGCAGACGCCCGAGTCGCTAGCGGCGAGGTTCCGACTGGACGTGCGAGTCCGGCACGAAGTGGTGGCCATCGACCCGGACGGGCGCACGGTCACGGTGCGTGCGCTGGACTCGGGCCGTGAATATGTCGAAGCCTTCGACGAATTGGTGCTGAGCACCGGTGCCGCGGCGATTGTGCCGCCGCTGCCCGGTGTCGAGCGCGCACTGGTCCTGCGTGATGTCGCCGATGTGGACCGCCTGGTGCAAGCGGTGGCCGGGGTGCGGTCCGCGGTGGTGGTGGGGGCCGGGTTCATCGGTGTGGAGATGGCCGAAAATCTTGTGCGGCGCGGTATTTCGACTACCGTGGTCGAGCGTGCTCCGCAAGTGCTCGCACCACTGGACATCGAGATGGCCGCGCCGGTCGCCGCCGAAATGCGCGATCACGGAATCCGATTGGAGTTGGGTGCGGAGTTGATTCGCGTAGACGGCGATACGGTGACGCTTTCGGATGGGCGGGTGGTCGCGGCCGAGCTGGTGGTCATGGCGATCGGGGTGCGCCCGGAGAGCGCGCTGGCCCACGCGGCCGGATTGGCGGTCGGCCCGGGTGGCGGCATCGTGGTCGACGATCGCATGCGTACATCGGCACCGCATATCCACGCGGTCGGTGATGTGGTGGAGAAACGGGACGCGGTCACCGGGCAGTCGGCGCTCGTTCCGCTGGCCAATGCCGCGAATCGGCAGGGGCGGCTGGTCGCGGATGCGATCTCCGGACTGCCGGTCACGGATCCGCCCGCCCAGGGCACCGCCATCGTCGGCGTCTTCGACCTGACCGTGGCGATGACCGGATGGAGCGAGAAGCGGCTGCGAGCCGCCGACCGCCCGTTCCGTGTGCTGCATTCCCATCCGCTCGCCCATGCCGGGTACTACCCGGATGCACGCGCGATGTCGGTGAAGCTGCTCGTCGATCCGGATACGGACGCGATACTCGGCGCGCAGGCGGTAGGTGGGGAAGGTGTCGACAAGCGCATCGACGTGCTGGCCACTGCGATGGCGGGAGGTATTGCGGCCTCGCGGTTGATGGACCTCGAGCTGGCCTACGCACCGCAGTTCGGTTCGGCCAAGGATCCGGTGAACATGCTGGGCTATATGGCCGACAATCTCCGCGTCGGCGCGATCCGCACGGTGCAGTGGCATGAAATCGGCGAGGCTATCGTGGCGGGGGCACAGCTGGTCGACGTGCGATCGCGGGAGGAGTTCATCGCTGGTTCCATTCCGTGTGCAGTCAATATCCCCCTGGACGAGCTACGCGAACGGGTGGCCGAGATCCCGGCCGGCCCGGTTGTGGTGTTCTGTCAGGTGGGACAGCGCGGCAACACTGCGACGCGGTTGCTGACCCAGCTCGGCCGGGACGCCGTCAATCTCGACGGTGGGTACCGGACCTGGCGTGACGCAGTCGCGGATCAGAACAGGTAACCCGCGAGGGAATCCGTATCACCGAAAGGAAACAGCACAATGTGTCAACGAATTGTCTGCCGGACTTGCGGTAAGCCCGGCTATACCGGGTGCGGTGAGCATGTGGAGGAGGTGCTCGGCGATGTGCCGCAGGCGCAACGGTGTGCGTGCGCCGATCAGCCGCCGACCCGCAAGCGGTGGTTCTCGGGCGCGTAGATGTGGTGCGGCGATCCGGTCGTGGTCCTTCGATGATCTCGGCATCTGACATCGCACAGTTGCCCAACTTCATGGCGACCCGACCGGTCCTCGGCCCGGGCACGTGGCTCTGACCGACGAGCGCGGCGGCGCCCGGACATCCGCACCGCGGTGTGTTCGGGCGCCGCCGCCGTTGCGGGGTCAGTCGAGCTGGGACTGGTTGGCCGAGGTGGTCTTATGTTGCGCGGGCAGGAGGAGACGGACGAAATCGCGCACACGGCAGCCGAATTGGCGGCAAACGGCTGAACCGTCGAGGTCAGCGGTGCATGTATCCCAGTGTGATCGACGCGTCGTCCAGTCGTGGGGCGATGGATTCCCCGCCGAGTGCCTGCCGCAGTGTGGTCTGTTCGTCCTGGATGACGTGCATTACGGCGTTGATCAGCGCGAGGTGGGTGAACGCCTGGGGGAAGTTGCCCCAGTGCCGCCCGCTTCGGGGGTCGATCTCCTCGGCGTAGAGGCCGAGCGGGCTGGCGTAGGCGAGCAGTTTCTCGCACAGCTGTCTGGCTCGCTTCTTTTCGCCGATCTCCGACAGCGCCGAGACCAGCCAGAACGAGCAGATCGTGAAGGCGCCCTCTTCCCCTGTGCAGCCATCGTCGGTTTCGCCGACGCGGTAGCGCAATACGAGGTCGTCCTCGGTCAATTCGTCGGCGATGGCAAACACGGTATTGCGTACCCGGTCGTCGTCGGGGGGCAGGAAACGAACCAGCGGGATGAGCAGGGTCGAAGCATCCAGCGCCGTGCTGCCGTAGTACTGGGTGAACACCTGCCGGGAGTCGACCGCATGAGCGCATATGTCGGCATGGATTTCGTCTGCGGCCTCCTGCCAGCGATGCGCGCGTTCGAAGTCTTGGTGGATGCGGGCCAGCCGGGCACCGCGATCGGCGGCGACCCAACACATCACCTTGCTGGAGGTGAAGTGTTGGGGCTCCCCGCGTACTTCCCAGATGCCATGATCGGGCTTTCGCCAGTAGGTGAGGGCGCTTTTGACCGCCCGGCCCAGCACCGGCCAGGCTCGCGCGTCGATTTGGTCTTGGTTGCGCGCGTAGAGATAGACCGCGTCCAGCGCTGCGCCCCACACATCGTGCTGGCGTTGCCGGTACGCGTCGTTGCCGATGCGCACGGGTCCGGCATTTTCGTAGCCGCGCAGGTGCGTGAGGATCTGCTCGGTGAGGTCGCTTTCGCCGCCGATGCCGTAGACGATCTGCATGTCCCGGACGTTTTCGGTCAAGTTCATGATGTAGGAGAAGAAGTCGTTCGCCTCCCAGCTGAAGCCCAGCGTGTACAGGCCCCACAGTGCGAAGGCGGAGTCGCGCATCCACGAGTAGCGATAGTCCCAATTGCGTTGTCCGCCTGGGGTTTCGGGTAATGAGGTGGTTGCCGCGGCGCTGATGGCGCCGGTGGGCGCGAAGGTCAGCCCCTTGAGGGTCAGCGCGCTGCGGGTGAGCTGGGCGGCCCACGGATGGTCCGGAAACCGCCCCCCGGCCAGCCAGTGCCGCCAGTGGTGGATTGTCTGCAGCAGCCGTTCATCGGCCTCGTCGATGGCGCGGGGCGCGTCGCGACTGCCCCAGGCGAGCGCGCAAAAGCGTGTGTCGCCCGCCTTCAGCAGGGTCCGCGCAAGCGCGTGTGTACCCTCCAGCCCCAAGCGCATATCGGTGCTGAGCGTCAGCTGCAGATCGATCCCGTCGGCACTGGCCTGCGCGAGATGGTAACTGTCGAGGTACTCCCAGCGGGCAAGATGTCTGCCGTAGTCGAAGGACGGCTGGCAGTCGAGCCCGAACTGGATCTGCCCGGTCTCACAGCGCACCGTCCGCAGCAGAATGTGCTGGGCGTCGTAGTCGGTGGGGGTTCGACGATGAGCGCTACGGCCGGGTACCTGGTGCCGCCACGGCCCGACTAGCAGCACATCGCGAACCGTCGCCCACCCTTCGCCACTGCGCCAACTCGTCTCCATGACCATCGTGCCGGGGACGTAGCGGCGATCGGTGGGCACCATAAAGTCGGCTGGGGCGAACCGAAACGAACCGGCGGAACGATCGAGTATCGCTGCGAAGACACTGGGGGAGTCCATGCGGGGCAGACACATCCACTCGATGGCTCCGCTGGGAGCGATAAGCGCGGTGACCTCGCAGTCGGAGATGAAGCCGTAGTCGTCGATGCGCGGGAACGCCGTGAGCTGCGGCGTGCGTTCGGTCTCGTCGTCCATGTGCTGCTCCCTCGAAATCTCGGCGCTGAGATCTGGCTGGCTACTCCACGCGATTGCCTGGTGAACCGCCTTCCTTCTCGACCGAACGGCGAGCGGAATCGGGGACGTGAGTGTTATGGCGCTTCCGAATAGCCCACCACCTCGTCGGCCATATCGGCAAGCCCGGAATTTGCTGAAACGTGACGAGGGAGGGGAGAGTCGTCCCGGATCCGATGAAGACCCTGCCCTCCCGCTTAGTGGAGAACGTCCCGGTTCACCGAAACCGGGATCCGCAAGTTCATCGACTCGGTCGGCGACAGATGTCGTCGCTGCAGATGCGCGATCCGACAAGGCAGATCTGTATCAGGAACTCCGCCTACGAACAGTCCGCCCTCGGCGACGTTATGCCAATACCTGCTTTCTGGCCGACAGCGGCAGCGGCGGAATGAGTTTCGTCCAGAATTCGCGGCGGACCGCATCCCATAGCTTCGCCAGCTCCGGAAAGAGTTCTCGCGCCCGCGCGAGATCCGGGTAGTTGCTCGGGCAGAAGGAAGCGACCGGCGAAGCGTTGGATGCATTGTCCACGGCGATAATTGCGATCAGATGATGCTGAACCAAGCGCCACGTCACACAGAATCCGTCGACCTCTGTTCGGCGAAGATCCTCATCCATCTTCGATGCCCTTCCGTCGTCGGCTCCCCTCGTGCATTTGGCGACCGCTATGAACCGGCCGCAGTTGGCTATGCGCCGCCATCTCGGCTGGCGACTCAGCACGGCCGCGGGTGCACCACCGGAGGTGCTCCGAAGGCCGGGTCGGATTCTCGGACATAGGGGAATTCCTGCTTCGATCGTGACGTCGGCGCGTCAAGGTGTCGGGTGGGGCAATTCACATGGCTTTTAACATAAGATATTAGAGGTCATAGTTCAAGCGGTCATCGTAAGGATCGCGTTACGGTTCGAGTCCAGCCAGGTCGCGCCTCGTCGGCTGACGGTTCGGCGGGTGGGTGTCGAAGTGGACGTGCGGCGGTGTGCGGGGTATTCCGCGCTCGTGGTGGTGCGGTCAGCGCTGGCTGCATCCACCGCCCCGGCCGATACGGCCAGGTGACCCCGGGTGCGGCGTATGGCCAGCGTACATCTAACTTTATAGTTCATATTTCAAGTGTTAGTTGGCTAGAATTGTGTTACGTCCCCGCCACCCGAGGAGTCGTGTTGTCCCAGCAGAAGAGGGTCGGATTGACCGCACTCGGTGCCGTGCTGTCACCGCTCGAGGGTGGCGGTCCGAAAACCGAGGCCGTGGTGCAGCGACTGTCTGCGGCGATCAGCCTCGGGGTGATGGTCGACGGCCAGCAGTTGCCGAGCGAGGTCGATCTCGCCAACCAGTTGGGTGTCTCGACCATGACTTTGCGGGAGGCGCTGGTCGTACTTCGGCAGCAGGGCATCGTCCACACCAAGCGCGGGCGCGGCGGCGGCAGCTTCATCAGCGCTTCGGCGGAGGTCTTCGAGAGCACCTCGCTGGCGCGGTTGCAACAGATGAGCATCCAGGAACTGCGCGATCTGGGGGACGAGCATTTCGCCGTTGCCGGAGCGGTCGCTGTATTTGCCGCGCGCCGCGGGTTGCAGGCCGATATAGCCCGGCTCCGTGCCCTGGCCGACCGGCTGAAGGACAGCACCGATCTCGTCTCGGCACGCCGGGCCGACAGCCGCTTTCATATCGAGATGGCGGTGTGCGCGCAGTCCACCCGGCTGACCCGCGCCGAGGTCGGTCTGCAGGCCGAGCTGTCCGCTCTGCTCTGGCTGCCGCGGCTGGAACTGGACCCAGCAGCCGAGGCGACCGTCCATTGTGATCTGGTGGACGCGATCGAACAAGAAGACGATGCTCGGGCGAGAGAACTGGCAGAATCGCAGGCGGAATCACGTATCCGCCGCCTCGTCGCCTTACGCTTGGAGCTCAGTGATTGATGAGGGATATCGATAACATTCCGGTCCGGGCGACCATCGAGTCGCTCGCTGATTCCGTCACAAAACTGGCCGACGAGGTCTACGTGTCGCTGAAAATCATCGGGACCGCGCTGACAAGCCTCTGGGATGGTCTCACCGAGAAGCCGCCCTTCGCTCCTCGGTCGACTGATCTGGCATCGCTGCGCGAGACCATTCTCGGCGAGCTGGAGCGGCGCGGAAGACTGTTCAACGGCGCAGGCGTCGTGATGGCCGACGGCGTTCTCGCCGATCGCCCTCGACACCTGGATTGGTGGCTTCCGGACGGGCACCGCCTGAACCTGGAAATGAATCCCGATAGTGAATACTTCTACGACTACACCAAAATGGACTGGTTCACGGTTCCCCGCGACCAGGGTCGGGGATGGGTACAGGGGCCCCACCTCGATTACGCGTGCACCGACGAGTACGTGTGCACATTTGCGATACCGGTGACGATGACGTCGGGAACTTTCCTCGGAATCGCCGGTGCCGATGTGCCGGTTGCCGCGATCGAGGAGGTCTTGCTACCGCGATTCCAGGCGTTCGACCAGCGGGTTGTGCTGGTCAATAGCGAAGGCCGCGTCATCATCGGGACCGATCCCGAATTCACGACCGGATCCAAGACGAGCCGGATGGACAGATCCGCTGCTGCAGTCCCGCTCGAGGTGGTGCCTTGGTCATTGCATGCGGTGGGACCCACCACATCCCACTGAGCCTTGCCGGATAGGGATCCTGCTTCGCGATCCCGGTATGCGCGGGCACCGAGCGGCGTCCATCGATCAGGCGTCGTGGAACACCACATTCTCACCGATGGCGCGGCGGCCGATGTGGAGACCGTTTGCGGGGAAGGACGGGTCGGGGTAGCCGACCGCCAGCCCACACAGCACCGAAAGCTCCGGTGGGATGGCGAGCTGTGCATGGACGATCTCGGGATACCCCGCGATCGAGACCTGAACGCATGTTCCCAGGCCCCGTGCCGTCAGGGCCAGGAGCAATGTTTGCAGAAACATCCCTACCCCAAGGGCATCGACGCTGCCGAGGTCGCGGTGCATGCAGACGATGCCGGCCAATGGTGCGCGGAAGAACTCCCAGTTGCGCAGTACCGCCTTCCGTCTGGCCTCGGTGTCTTCGCGAGCGATGCCCATCGACCCATAGACCTGGGCGCCCAGTTCCCGGCGCATGTGCGCGAAAGCATGGGGCAGGGGCGGGATTTTGGGCGGCCGACTGCGAGCCTCGTGCAGCAGGGCGGCCACGAGACGGTCGCGGACAGCTCCCGACGCGAATACCATCTGCCACGGCTGGATATTGGAGTTCGACGGCGCACGCACAGCAAGGGCGAGCGCTTCATCCACCAAACTTCTCGGCACCGGTCGATCAGGTAGGAACATCCGCGTCGAATGGCGCTCCCGGATCGCTTTCTCGAGGTCGAACATGGACTCCTCCCAACCTGGGCGCGGATAGCGGTCAGTTCGTCGATGAACTCCGTTGGGCCCGGTAGGTACTTCGGAACACACCGTGGTGAGTTCCTCGGTGTGGTTCCCGGCCGATGGGCCGCGCGGTGCCCGCGTTCAACTCCACAGCGTCACATGCACTTTCGGGCGGAACCGAGTGACGCCGACTCCGGATCCACGGATCATCGCCTGGATGCACCGCGGGGTGGTGATGAAGCGCAGTAGTTCCGACACCGCGGGCTGGCGGGTGTCGGGTGGCAGGGTGGTCGCGCACCACTCATCGGATACCTGCAGGCCCGCTCCCCTGATGTGGCTCAACCGACCGGCCGCGAGGTCGGAGGAGACGGCGAAGCCGATCGTCAGGGTGATGCCCCCGACCCGGCGGACCTCTTCCAGGGCGGCAGCGTCGCTCTGGAAGATCCGCTGGTGTGATTCGGGGATGGCCAACTCGCGCAGCATCGTCGCGATATGTCCGTCGACACTGCCGGCGCCGGGGCCCAGCATCCACTGCTGCTCCCGCAGCAGCGCCGGATGCGGCGCGGTGTCCGCAAGCGGGCTGTCGGGGCGGGCGACCGAAATGATCTGATACTTCAGGAACGGCCGGGTGGTGATGGTCGTGTCGGTGTCGTTCTGCCCAGGGCCCAGCGCGATATCCACCGCACGGGTCTCGATCAGGCTGCGGAACTGGCTGGTGGGATGAACGCTCAGCTCGACCGACAGATCCTTCGCCCGCGCCGCGAACAGGTCGATGAGGCCGGGCGCGGCATGTTCGGCGAACCCGCTCGATGCCGCGATGCGCAGCAGCCGTCGGCCGTGCGCAGCCTCGCTCACCTCGATGGCGGTCTGGCGCTGCAGTCCGAGAATCTCGATCGCCCGGCTGGCCAGGCGCAACCCACCGGGCGTGAAGGCCAGACCGGCCGCCGTGCGGGTGAACAGCGGGTCATCGAGCTCTTTACGCAGCTGGGCGATATGCGTCGAAACACCGGCGTCGGACATCCCCAGCTCTCTGGCCGCCGCATGGACGGAGCCGAGCCGCACCACGGTCGAGTAGGCCCGAAGCTGGGCGGGCGTCACAATCCGAGTCTAGTTTGGAGGTGGATGCGGCGCCCACAGCCGCATCGCGCCCAGAGGACGCGCCATGCAGGACGTGCTCACGGATCTGATGACAACCTGGAACACCGGGGGTACGGCTGGTGTCGCGACGGTCGTGCGGACCTTCCGCTCGGCGCCGCGACCGCCTGGCGCGGCCATGGTCGTCGCCCCGGATGGGACAGTCGGCGGTTCGGTTTCCGGTGGCTGCGTCGAAGGCGCGGTCTACGAACTCGCCGCCGACGTCATCCGGAGCGGTCGCCCGGTGCTGGAGCGGTTCGGCTTCTCCGACGACGACGCCTTCGCCGTCGGCCTCACTTGCGGCGGCATCATCGATATCTTCGTCGAGGCGATCTCGCGGGAAACGTTTCCAGAACTCGGCGCGGTCGCCGCGGATATTGCCGCCGACCGGCCGGTCGCGATTGCGACCGTCATCGAGCACCCCGACGCCGACTGGGTAGGGCGACGGCTGCTGATCCGGCCGGGCACCGCGCACGGCACCTTGGGGTCGGCGCGCGCCGACGATGCGGTGATCGATGACGCACGCGGGCTGCTCGCGGCGGGCCGCAGTGAGGTGCTGTCCTACGGTCCGGACGGGCAGCGTCGCGGCGAGGGGATGGCGGTTTTTGTCGCCAGCTATGCCCGGCAGCCGCGGATGCTGGTGTTCGGGGCGATCGATTTCGCCGCCGCCGTCGCACAGCAGGGATCGTTCCTCGGGTACCGGGTGACGGTGTGCGACGCGCGGCCGGTCTTCGCCACCTCCGCCCGGTTCCCGACGGCCGACGAGGTCGTCGTCGACTGGCCGCACCGCTACCTGGCCGCGCAGATTGCGGCGGGCGCGATCGATTCGCAGACCGTCGTCTGCGTGCTGACCCACGATCCCAAGTTCGACGTTCCGCTGCTCGAGGTGGCCCTGCGCGCGCCGGAGATCGGCTATGTCGGCGCCATGGGGTCGCGCCGTACGCACGACGAGCGCCTGACCCGGCTGCGACAGGCGGGCCTCACCGACGAACAACTCGCCCGACTGGCCAGCCCGATCGGGCTGGATCTGGGCGGCCGGACACCCGAAGAGACGGCGGTGTCCATCGCGGCCGAGATCATCGCGCGACGCTGGGGCGGACACGGCCACTCGCTGACCCGGACCGGCGGTCGCATCCACCACAAGGCGCAAACAGCCAGTTAAGTGATTGCTTAATTCGGTCTTGACGATCGCATCAGCGGAGCAGAGGCTGAGCTTCTTCCCATTGATGTGAGGTAGATCACATGCAAGTTCCTGGGCCATTCGAATATGAGCGCGCAACTGGCGTGGATCACGCCATCGGACTACTGGACCGGCTCGGCGAGGAGGCGCGCATTGTCGCGGGTGGGCACAGCCTGCTACCGATGATGAAGCTGCGTCTGGCCAATCCGGAATATCTCATCGACATCAACGACCTGGCTGCCGAACTCGGATACATCGTCACCGATCCGACCCTGGTTCGCATCGGTGCGATGGTCCGGCATCGGCATTTGCTCGAGTCCGACGATCTCGCCGCGGTGTGCCCGATCTTCCGTGACGCCGAGCGCGTGATCGCCGATCCGGTCGTGCGCAACCGCGGCACCATCGGCGGCTCGCTGTGCCAGGCCGATCCCGCCGAAGATCTCTGCACGGTCTGCGCGGTGCTCGGCGCTACCTGCCTGGTGCGTGGACCGACCGGCGACCGGGAGATCGCGATGGACCAGTTCCTTGTCGGTCCGTACGAAACCGCGATGTCGCACAACGAACTTCTGATCGAGATCCGAATTCCCCTGCGGCATCAGACCTCGAGTGCCTACGTGAAGGTGGAGCGCCGGGTCGGCGACTGGGCGATCGCGGCGTCAGGCGCGACCGTGACACTGCACGGCGAGGCGATAGCGGCCGCGCGGATCGGCCTGACGGCGGTCAACCCCGATCCGGCGGCGCTCGCCGCCGCGGTGGACGCACTCATCGGTGAGCCGCCCACCGAAGACGTTTTCGCCGAGGCGGGCCGCCGGGCGAGCGCAGCGTGCTCACCTGTCTCCGATGCGCGCGGCAGCGCGGACTACAAGCGCCATCTCGCGTCCGAACTGACGATTCGCGCGCTGCGCACCGCGGTCGAGCGCGTACTCAACGAATCTGCGCTGGAAGGGAATTAGCCATGCAGGTAACCATGACCGTCAATGGCGAGCCGGTGACCGCAGAGGTCGAACCACGCACCCTGCTCGTGCACTTCCTGCGAGATCAGTTGCGGCTCACCGGAACCCATTGGGGCTGTGACACCAGCAACTGCGGCACGTGTGTGGTGGAGGTCGACGGCGAACCGGTGAAGTCGTGCACGATGCTGGCCGTGATGGCCGGTGGTCGTTCGGTGCGCACCGTCGAGGGGCTCGAGGTGGACGGCCAACTCGATCCCGTGCAGGAGGGCTTCATGCAGTGTCACGGGTTGCAGTGCGGATTCTGCACGCCAGGAATGATGATCACCGCCCGTGCCCTGCTCGACCGCAACCCCAATCCCGACGAGCAGACCATCCGGGAGGCGATCTCGGGCCAGATCTGCCGCTGCACCGGATATACCACCATCGTGCGGTCGATTCAGTGGGCCGCGGCCAAGCAACGAGGCGAAGCTGTGGAGCCCGAACCCGCCGCCACACCGACGCCGGTGGGGAGCACGTCATGACCACCGTCGAGTCCAGGCCCGAAGACCGAGTCGACAACGACCACAAGCCATGCGGTCACGGCAGGATGCTCCGCAAAGAGGATCCGCGGTTCATTCGCGGACGCGGCAACTACGTCGACGATGTCCAGCTGCCCGGCATGCTGCATATGGCGATACTGCGTTCCCCGTTCGCGCACGCGCGGATCGTGAGCGTCGATATCTCCGCGGCACAGGCACATCCGAAGGTCAAGGCGGTCGTCACCGGTGCGGACCTCGCGGCGAAGGGACTGGCCTGGATGCCGACGCTGTCCAACGATGTGCAGGCGGTGCTGGCGACGGACAAGGTCCGGTTCCAGGGCCAGGAGGTGGCCTTCGTGGTCGCCGAGGATCGCTACTCCGCGCGTGATGCGTTGGAGCTGATCAACGTCGAGTACGAGATGCTCGATCCGGTGATCGACGCCCGGACCGCACTGGCGCCCGAGATGCCGGTGATCCGCGATGATCTCGACGGCAAGCGGGACAACCGGTGCTTCGACTGGGAGACCGGCGACGCCGCGGCGACCGCGGCGGTGTTTGCGCGCGCCGACGTCGTCGTCAAGCAGGAGATGGTCTATCCGCGAGTGCATCCCGCCCCGATGGAGACCTGTGGCGCCGTCGCGGATCTCGACCCTGTGACGGGGAAGCTCACGCTGTGGTCGACGAGCCAGGCGCCGCATGCCCACCGCACGCTCTACGCGTTGGTGGCAGGACTGCCCGAGCACAAGATCCGGGTGATCTCACCCGATATCGGCGGCGGGTTCGGCAACAAGGTGCCCATCTATCCGGGATACGTCTGCGCCATCGTCGGGTCGCTGTTGCTGGGGAAACCGGTGAAGTGGATGGAGGATCGCAGCGAGAATCTCACCAGCACCGGATTCGCCCGCGACTACATCATGGTGGGCGAGATCGCCGCCGACGCCGACGGCAAGATTCTCGCCATTCGGTCGACCGTGCTCGCCGATCACGGCGCCTTCAACGGACAGGCCGCGCCGTTGAAGTATCCGGCCGGCTTCTACGGCGTCTTCACCGGTAGCTACGACATCGAGGCCGCCTACTGCAAGATGACCGCGGTCTATACGAACAAGGCCCCCGGCGGCGTTGCCTACGCGTGCTCGTTCCGGATCACCGAGGCCGTGTACTTTGTCGAGCGATTGGTGGATTGCCTCGCCTACGAACTGAAGATGGATCCGGCCGAGCTACGGCTGCGGAATCTCCTTCGCCCCGAGCAGTTCCCTTACACGAGCAAGACCGGCTGGGTCTACGACTCCGGCGACTACGAGAAGACCATGCGCCTGGCGATGGATATGATCGGCTACGACGCCTTGCGAAAAGAACAGCAGGACAAGCGCGCCCGCGGTGAGTTGATGGGCATCGGGATGTCCTTCTTCACCGAGGCGGTCGGCGCGGGTCCGCGCAAGGATATGGACATCCTCGGACTCGGGATGGCCGACGGGTGCGAGCTGCGTGTCCATCCGACCGGCAAGGCCGTTGTGCGCCTATCGGTTCAGACCCAGGGGCAAGGGCACGAGACGACGTTTGCCCAGATCGTCGCCGAGGAACTGGGCATACCACCCGACGACATCGACGTCGTGCACGGCGACACCGATCAGACTCCGTTCGGCCTCGGCACCTACGGCACCCGGTCGACACCGGTCTCGGGCGCCGCTGCCGCACTGGTGGCGCGGAAGGTGCGCGACAAGGCGCGGATCATCGCGTCCGGCATGCTCGAGGTTTCCGTCGCCGATCTCGAGTGGGAGAAGGGGTCGTTCCACGTCAAGGGCGATCCGTCCGCGGCCGTGACGATCCAGCAGATCGCGATGCGTGCACACGGCACCGGTGATCTGCCCGAGGGCATCGAGGGCGGACTCGATGCGCAGATCTGTTACAACCCAGAGAATCTCACCTACCCGTATGGTGCGTACTTCTGCGTCGTCGATATCGACCCGGGGACGGCCGTGGTAAAGGTCCGGCGCTTCCTAGCTGTCGACGACTGCGGCACCCGGATCAATCCGATGATCATCGAGGGCCAGGTGCACGGCGGACTCACCGACGGCATCGGCATGGCGCTGATGGAGATCATGGCCTTCGATGAGGACGGCAACTGCCTCGGCGGATCCCTGATGGACTACCTCATTCCAACGGCGCTCGAGGTTCCGCATTTCGAGACCGGGTATACGGTCACCCCGTCGCCGCACCACCCGATCGGCGCGAAAGGCGTCGGCGAGTCGGCCACGGTCGGATCACCGCCCGCGGTGGTCAATGCGGTGGTGGATGCGTTGGCGCCGTTCGGGGTTCGGCACGCCGACATGCCGCTGACGCCGTCGCGGGTGTGGGAGGCGATGCAGGGCCGGGCCACACCGCCCATCTGAGTGGGTGCGAGCGATGGGATCACCGATGAAGATGACCGAGCGTGCACAGCAGTTGGTCCGCACCCGGACGCCGTTCGTGCACGCGACCGTCGTGCGCGCGCAGCAGCCGACCTCGGCGCACGCCGGGGACGAGGCGATCCTGTTGCAGGACGGGACGATCGAAGGATTCGTCGGCGGCCAGTGCGCCCAGAACTCGGTCCGCAAGGCGGCGCTGGGTGCCCTGCAGTCGCACGAGAGTGTGCTGCTGCGCGTGCTGCCCGACGGCGATCTGCATTTTCCCGAAGCGCCCGGCGCGGCGGTGGTGGTGAATCCCTGTCTGTCCGGGGGAGCGCTGGAGATATTCCTCGAGCCGCAGATCCCGGCGCCGCTGATGCGGATCTGCGGCGCGACACCCATCGCCGACGCCCTGGCCGACGCGTGCGAACTGGTGGGCTTCGGGGTGCAGCGCAGTGCTGCCGAAGCCGACTCGCTGGATGCGCTTGCCGATACCACGGCGGTGGTGATCGCCAGTCATGGTGGCCCGGAAGCCGAAATGATCCGCGTCGCGCTCGACGCGGGTGTGGGGTATGTCGGGTTGGTGGCCAGCAGGATTCGGGGCGCGTCGATCCTCGACGAACTCGAATTGACCGACGCCGAACGGGCTCGCGTGCACACCCCGGTGGGTTTGCCCATCGGCGCAAAGACGTCCGCGGAGATAGCCGTCTCGATTGTCGCGGAAGTGATCCAGGCGGTCCGCAAGGGTGGTTTGGCCGTCACGCCCCGCGCGGGGAATGTCGCGGTCGAGGCGCTCGATCCAGTGTGCGGCATGACCGTGGCGGTCGGGCCGGACACACCGCATCTGACCGTCGACGATATCGACTACTGGTTCTGCAGTTCCGGCTGCCGCGATTCCTTCGCAGCGACGAAGACGGGCCCATGACGAGCGGGGTCGTCACCGGAGTGGTACTCGCCGCGGGCACCTCACGGCGTCTCGGTACTGCGAAACAGTTACTGCCGTACCGGAATACAACGGTTCTCGGCGCCACCCTCGACGTGGTTCGATCGTGCGCCTTCGATCAGATCATCGTCACGCTCGGCGGCGCGGCGGTGGCGGTGCGCCAACAGGTCGATCTCACCGGGGTGGAGGTTGTCATGGCCGATGACTTCGATTCGGGCTGTTCGTCGTCGCTGCGTTCGGCACTGACCGCGGTGCATCCCCGGGCCGCTGGAATCGTGCTGATGCTCGGTGATCAACCGGGTCTGTCGGCGGCGACCGTCGACCGGCTGATCGCCGAGGGAATCTCCGCCGCGATCACGGTCTGCCGCTATCACGACGGTATCGGGCATCCATTCTGGCTGAGTCGCAGCGTATTCGGCGAGTTGGCCCGATTGCACGGCGACAAGGCCGTATGGAAGATCGTCGAGTCGGGCCGCGTCCCGGTGTCTCGACTCGACGTCGACGCACCGATGCCCCTGGACGTGGACACCTGGGACGACTACGAGCGCCTGCGCGCCGCGACGTCGCCATGATGTCGCCGTTCGACGATATCGAGGACGTGGTGCGACGCTTCGACGCCGACGACTACCTGCTCGATACCGGCACCGCCGCCGCCTTCTATCTGGCCACCACGCTGGGGCGGCCACTGCTGCTGGAAGGCGAACCGGGCGTGGGCAAGACGACGGCGGCGAAGACTCTGGCCACCGTGCTCGGCGCACCGCTGATCCGCCTGCAGTGCTACGAGGGCCTTACCGTGAGCGAATCGCTGTACGACTGGAATTACCAGCGTCAGCTGCTCAGCATCCGCCTCGCCGAGGCGCGCGGCGCCGCCCTCACCGAAGCTGACCTGTTCACCGAGGCATACCTGGTCGACCGCCCGATCCTGCGCTGTGTGCGATATCGCGGCCCGACGCCCCCGGTGCTGTTGATCGACGAAATCGACCGTGCCGATGACGAATTCGAAGCCCTACTGCTCGAATTTCTCGGTGAGGCCACGGTGACCGTTCCCGAGCTCGGGACCTTTGTTGCCGAGCACCCTCCGCTGGCGGTATTGACCTCGAATCGCAGTCGCGATCTGCACGACGCGCTTCGGCGGCGCTGCCTCTACCACTGGATCGACTACCCGGAACCGGCCCGTGCGGTGGCGATCGTGCGACGCACCGTGCCCGGGGCAACCGATGCGTTGATCGAGCACGCCACCCAATTCGTCGGTCGCGCCCGCGATCTCGATCTCGACAAGCCCCCCGGCGTCGCCGAAACCATCGACTGGATTGCCGCGCTGGTGACGCTCGGCGTCGCCGATCTCACCGCGCCGGAGGCGGTCGCGGCGCTGAGCGCACTCGCGAAGACACCCGACGACCGCGCCACCGTCCGCGGGGCATTCGTCGAATTCACCCAGAGCCTGGCTACCGGATGAGAGGGATACTCCGATGAAGATCGCCAATGAGTTCACCGTCCACGCACCGGTCGAGCAGGCATGGGCGGTACTGACCGATCTCGAACAGGTGGTTCCGCTCATGCCCGGCGCGCAGATGGTCGGCTGGGAGGGCGAGGACTTCCTCGGCAAACTGAAGGTCAAAGTCGGCCCGGTGACCAGTGAATTCACCGGGAAGGCGAATTTCGTCGAGCGCGACGAACACGACCATCGCGCCGTCATCAACGGCAGCGGCCGGGATTCACGCGGATCCGGAAACGCGGCGGCGACCATCACCACGCAATTGCGCGAGGACGGCGACCAGACGCGCGTCACCGTGGACACCGACCTCAAGATCGTCGGCAAGCTCGCCCAGTTCGGCAGCGGGATGTTGCAGCAGGTGTCGGAGAAGATGATCGGTCAATTCGTGGCATCTCTGGAAGCGAAACTCGCAGCGGGCGATTCGGCCGCCGCAGCAGCGGCAGCCGGGCCGGACAGCCGAGCAGCGCGGCCGCAACCGGTTGCGCAAACCGAGCCCGAGCCGCTCGATCTCGTCGAGCTCGTCGGGCCCGCGATGATCAAGAAGTATGCGCCCGCGATCGCGGTTGTACTCGCGGCCGTGCTCGGAATCATCCTGGTGCGCAGGCAGATGCGCGGGAAGCGATGACGCGAGCGGTATTGCTGCGCGGCGTCGATCTGGCGGCATTCGCTGTCGCGGTGGTCGCGCGGCTGCGCCGTGGTGGCGTCGCGGTGGCGCCGAGCGGGCCCGCGCTCTTCGTGCAGGCCTTGCGTCGCATGGCGCCGCGCTCGCGCACCGAACTCTACTGGGCTGCACGACTCACGCTCGTCGATCGCATGCAGGATCTCGGCGCCTTCGACGCGGTCTTCGCGGCGGTGTTCGCCGATGCGGTGCTGGGTGTGGACCCGCCGAGCCGAACCCATGGACTGCCGGCCGAACGCGGGTCGGCGCCGGGTCCGGGCGGTCGGGGACAGTCTCGGCAGGGCGGTGAAGTCCCTTGGGCGACGCTGCAATCAGCGATTGGTGCCGACCACTCGACCGACCAGGGGGTGGCGCTGCCCGACGTGCTGCCGAGCCGGTTCGCGGCACGCGCACAGGAACCGTTCGCTCGCTTCGATCCGGACGATCTGCGCACGGTCGGCGCCTGGCTGGAGCAGGCGTCGGCGCGCTGGCCGCAGCGCCGCAGTAGGCGTTACGCGAACCATCCGCACGGTAAGCGGATCGACTTCCGGGCCACGATGAACAACTCCCGCCGCACCGGCTGGGAGTCGGCGGTGCTGGTCCGCACCCGTCCCCGCCGCCGCCCACGCCGAATCGTCATGATCTGCGACGTCAGCCGCTCGATGCAGCCATATTCGACGATTTACCTGCACCTGATGCGCGCCGCAATGCAGCGCCGTTCGCCCGATCACCCCGAGGTGTTCGCCTTTTCCACCTCGCTGACCAGGCTGACCTCGGTGCTGGCACACCGTTCCCCGGATGTCGCGGTGGCCCGGGCCGACGACAAGGTTGTCGACCGCTACGGCGGCACGCATATCGGCCGATGCCTGGGCACGCTGCTTGCAACTCCGTCCGGCAACGCGGTGCGCGGCGCCGTCGTCGTCATCGCATCCGACGGCTGGGACAGCGATGCGCCCGATGTCCTCGCCCGTGCGATGGCCCGGATCCGACGCCGGGCTTGGCGGGTCATCTGGCTCAATCCCCGTGCCGGCGACTCCCGATTCCAGCCGACCACCGGTGCAATGGCGGCGGCCCTGCCGTACTGCGACATCATGATGCCCGCACACACGCTGGCGGGTATGCACGCGTTCATGCAAGCCCTGGCATCGACGATTGTCACCTGATGCAAGACCGACCCGTCGACAGTATCGCTCGGCTTATGATTCTCACGGCATCGTTTTGGACCGGTGCCTGTGCACTGGGGCGTGCGACGCCGCTGGTGCCCGATACCCGTTCGAGAATTCCCGGCGCGGCTGCCTCGATCCTGCTGCGGTGAGGTTGCCAACGCCGCCGCTTCCCAGGGAAAGCGAGGATACCGATGTCTACTCATCAGGCTGTTCACGTGGAGTCCGCCGGTGCGGCGTTGAAACTGGTCGATGTCGAAACCACGTCACCGCCTCGCGACCACGTGCGCCTCGCGGTCTCCGCATGCGGGATCTGCGGCACCGACCGTGCGTTCGTCGGCGGCGCGTTCCCGAACTTGTCGTGGCCGCTGACGCCGGGGCATGAGATCGCGGGCACGATCGCCGAACTTGGTCCAGGTGTCGACAACTACGCCGTTGGAGACCGTGTCGCAGTGGGCTGGTTCGGTGGGCATTGCGGTAAGTGCGTCCCATGCCGGAAGGGTGACTTCATCAACTGCCGGAACATTCAGGTCCCCAGCTGGCAGTACCCCGGCGGATACGCCGAGTCGGTGACCGTTCCGGCCAATGCGCTGGCCCGCATCCCTGATGAGCTCTCCCTGGGCGAGGCCGCGCCGATGGGTTGTGCCGGAGTGACCACATACCACGCGCTTCGCGAAACCAGGGCGATGCCCGGCGACCGCGTCGCCATTCTGGGGATCGGTGGCCTGGGCCACCTCGGCGTGCAGTTCGCCCGCGCGATGGGCTTCGAGACGATTGCGATCGCCCGCGGCGCGGACAAGGCTGAGGACGCCCGCGCGCTCGGCGCCCACCACTACATCGACTCGACCGCAGGCGACGTCGGTAAAGCGATGCGCAGACTCGGCGGTGCGTCGGTCGTGCTGGGGGCCGTGGGCAGCGCCACGGCGATGGCCGAAACGGTCGGTGGACTGCTACCGCGCGGTGAGCTGATCGCCATCGGCATCAGCGCCGAGCCATTGCCGATCAGCCCGACGCAGCTGATCACGACCGGACTCAGCGTCACCGGGCACGCCTCCGGCACTGCCCGCGATATCGAGGAAACGATGCAATTCGCGGTCCTATCCGGCGTGCGCACGCGAATCCAGGAACGGTCACTGGATCAAGCCGCCGAGGCATATGCCGCCATGGAACAGGGACGGGCCCGATACCGCATGGTCCTCACGGTCTGACCGATCAGGGTTGAGCGGCGATCGCTTGATGGGCATCCGGTCGAAGCCGCCACCCAACCGGACCCGTACTTCTGACCACCACGACAGTAGAAGGCTGCTGCGGGATCGATTCCGCAGCCGCTGAACTTCACGTTTCAACCCGCCGTGCCGCGCGGGGTGTGATGTGCTCGTGTCGGAGACGTCGTGCAGGATGGTTCAACCTGGTGAAGTGTGCCGGTGGGTTCCGCGCGGCACGGTGATGTGAGGCTTGACGGCGAGATGAGTGACGAAACCGAACCGATCCCGGTCGTGGTTCCCCGATCTGGTGGTCGTCATGCTCGGCCGGAAAGGCCTGTCGAAGGGGTTGGCGAGGTGTCCGCCCGCGCCGGGGGCACTCGGAGTTCGCACCGTGCGGCAGACCGCGACGACTCTCGGGCGGAGCATGGGAGATCGGGCGCGGGGCGTGCGCGCGTCGGGCGGGAAGGCTCGGGAACGCTGACCCGCGGTGCCGGTGCGCGGGCGGTGGGTTCGGGTGCTGGGCGGGTGCCGCTCGCGGAGGCGTCCGAAACCGCCGCGGGCCCAACCGACCGGTATGTGCCGGTGCGGCCCAACCGTCGCCCCCGGTCCGCGCAATCGTCGTCATGGCAGGTCAGGGTCGCACGGACCGCCGTGCGCCTGGTGGTGGCCGCCACCGCTGTGGTAGTCGTCTCGGGCACCGGATTCGCCTACTACACCGAGCGCGCCGTCGATGACGGGTTCGCCAGGTCCGGGGCCATCAGTTCCGAGGACGCCGCTGCGCTCGACGGCGATATGAACATCCTGCTCATCGGACTGGACACACGCAAAGACCGCAATGGCAACGATCTACCCAAAGACGTCATGGACCAGTTGCACGCCGGTGACGGCAGCGAGGGCGGCTACAACGCCAATTCGCTGATCCTGATACACATTCCGAAGGATCTGAAGAAGATCACCGCCTTCTCCATTCCCCGCGACGACTACGTCGCGGTCACCGGGATCCCCGGCTACGACCACGCCAAGATCAAGGAAGCCTACGGGCTGAAGAAGGTGACAGTCGAGCAGAAGCTCGCCAACCAGGGCGTCAAAGACAAGGTCGAACTGGAACGCCAGGGCCGAGAGGCCGGCCGCGAATCCATCGTGCAGACCGTGAAGGCACTGACCGGAGTACCGATCAACCGGTTCGCCGAGGTTTCCCTCATCGGTTTCTACGACCTGGCCAACATTCTCGGCGGCGTAGATGTGTGTCTCAACCACGCCGTCAATGACGAGTACTACTCCGGCGCGGTGTTCCCGGCCGGACCCCAGCATCTCGATGCCGCCAACGCGCTGTCGTTCGTGCGACAGCGCCACGAACTCGATAACGGCGACCTCGACCGCACCCACCGCCAGCAGGCGTTCCTCACCTCGGTCGCCAAGCAACTCAAGGAGTCCGGCACACTCACCAACGTCGGCAAAATTCAGCAACTGATCAACGCCGCACAGAACGATGTGGTGCTCTCCCAAGGCTGGGACGTACTCGACTTCGCGCGGACCATGGGCAAGGCCGGTTCGATTCCTATCGAATTTCAGACTCTGCCGGTGCAGGGATACCAGACCGTCGACGGCCAGGACGTGAACGTCATCGACCCGGCCGCCATCAAAAAGGCGGTGCGCACGGCGTTCGGTGTGCAGGCCGCTGCGCCCAGCGCTCCCAAGACCACACCCGCCAGCACCGTCGACGTCGTCAACGCGGGCGGCGCGACGGGTATGGCCGCCAAAGTGTCGACCGCGTTGGCCGACAGGGGATTCCAGAAGGGCACCATCGGCAACGCCGCCTATACCGATGGTTCCAGTTCGGTCGTCTACTACGGCACCGGCGCCGATACCGATGCCACCCAGGCCGCGGACCTACTCGGTGGGCTACCGACGGCCGCCTCCAAGAACCTCGACCCCGGCTACATCAAGATCGTGATCGGCAGCGACTTCACCATGCCCGACGAATTGAGTTCCGGCACCTCATCATCGAGCACTACCACCCCGACCGGCGCAGGCTCGCCCACGACCTCGTCCACCGGCGCCACCACCGCCACACCCGCCGACGGGGCGCCCGACTCCGGCAAACCCGTCACCACCAGCATCGGATCCAACATCCCCTGTGTGGACTGACCAGCCAGGCATTCACGCCCCGACCTTCGACAGGAAAGCGCATGGCCATCACGTATCTGGAATCGATCGTCGTCGGGGCGCTACAAGGGGTGAGCGAACTGTTCCCGGTGTCCAGTCTCGGGCACAGCATTCTGTTGCCGGCCTGGATCGGCGGGCAGTGGGGCAGGGATCTCGACATGTCCGCCAAGGACTCCCCATACCTGGCGCTGCTGGTGGCCATGCATGTAGCCACCGCGCTGGCGCTGGTCATTTTCTTCTGGCGGGACTGGGTGCGCATCGTCACGGGCCTGTGGGACGCGGTGCGGATGCGCGAAATCCGCACGCCCGAAGCCAGATTGGGTGTTCTGCTGGTCATCGCCACCATCCCGGTCGGCCTGGCCGGACTGCTGCTCGAGAAGGCCGTCCGCAACTATCTCGGCACCCCGATACCGACCTCGGTGTTCCTAGCGGTCAACGGATTCGTGTTGCTCTCGGCCGAACTGCTGCGCACTCGCGCGAAGAGCGAGCGGGTGCTGACCCCGGCCGGTCGGCCCGCCGACCTCTCCATGCAGGACACCGTCGTGCTGCCCATCACCGATCCGGACCGCGCCTCCGATGTGCGGCTGTCCCGACTCGGCGTAAAGGATGCCCTGCTCATCGGATCCGCCCAGATAGCAGCGCTTTTCCCGGGCATCAGCCGCTCCGGCAGCACCATCGTGGCGGGTCTGTTCAAGGGCCTGCGGCACGAGGACGCCGCCCGTTTCGCCTTCCTGCTGGCCACCCCGGTCATCCTCGCCGCTGGCGTGCTCAAGACGCCCGAACTGTTCAAGCCCGAGAACCATGACATTCTCGGTCCGGCGCTGGCGGGCTCGGTGGTCGCCGGCGTGCTGTCCTATGTTTCGGTCATGTTCCTCACCTCGTACTTCGAGACCAAGAAGCTGACCCCGTTCGCCGTCTACTGCCTGGTTGCGGGCATCGGCAGCGCGGCGTTCTTCACCCTGCACGGCTGATACCCCGCACGCCGCACCTCCGACACCAGAGACGCGGCGTGCGAGGTCAACGGTGTGACTCGAAGCAGTGACCAGCAGCCCAAACCGGAAACCCCGCTACACCCCGACCAATACGGCAGGTGGCCTACTTGCCGTCGGGGTGGCCGACGACGACCAGGGCCGTGGTCCAGTCGGCGGCTATGGCGTTCTGCGCGTCGGTCAAGGCGACCTTGCCGGAGCACACGAGCGCGTGCAACGTGTTCTCGACGGCGTCCTTCGGATTGTTCGGCCCTGCGCCCGGCTTGTGATCGGGTGACGGTGGCTCCACCCACAGGTTGCGCGGATCGTTCGGGTCGCCGCCGAGCTCGAGCGACACCAGGTGGTCGTACTCGGCGTCGTGCAGTGGGCCGGTGTAGTCGTAGGACTTCGCGTCGGCGTCCTTCTCCCGGTTGGTGATGTTGGCCGGTGGGCGGATCGAGGAAGTGTATCCGCCCTTGCAGATGGTGTCGCCGAGGTTGTCCGCGGCAACCTTCGGATTGATCGCTCCCGGGGTGCACGCGGGATCGGGCAGTGGCTGCCCATCGCCGGACTTGCGGTAGTGGCAGCTGCCCGGGGCCGGTTGCGCCTGTACCGTGTACGTGCCGGAGGGGCCGGGACCGACCGGCACCTGCAAGGTCTGTCTCGCGGCCGGGGGTTGAATCACCGCGTTCGCGACGGTTTTCGCGCCCTCATGTGCGCAGCCGGCAACCAACAACGGTGCCAGCACTGAAACCAGCAGCGTCTTGCGAATATTCATGACTTACCTCTGGCCGAACCTTCATCCGCGTCCAATTGTGCGGCATAGCAGGCATACCGCTGGTATTCGGTGCGAAAACATCGCGAGGTGTGGGGTCCGGGATTCGAACTCGGCGCACCGACCACCGGCAGGCTCTCAACCCCGACCCCACACCGCCGCCTGTCGGCCGGCGGGTCCATGTTCCGTTCGCGATCCGGAAGCCATCAAACTAAAGCTCTCAAATATATTGTGCTGCAGGGATTTACAGCTTCTACTCGCGATTGACTTCGGTACTACGGCGATTTTGTAGAGGTTGGCTTCGACGTAGGTGCCTGTGGGGTGGTGCCGGGATCCGGAAGTTGAAAATCCTTGCTCACCAACGTACTTCCGACGGCTCCTATCGGTCGCCGCGGATCACCACCCTACAGGCCACCGGTTTTTCAGTCGGCGTTGGTGATGGTGACCGGCTTGTGCGAGCCGCCCATCGGCATGTTCATGGTGGCGGCGTTGGACGTGGTGCTGTCGGCTTGCCGGGGTGTTGGTGCCGCCACCTGTTCGGGTTGCTACCGAGTGAACCGGGCGATGTCTTCGGCAACGCGGGCTGGCGCTTCGAAGGGGAAGGCGTGGCTGAGCGCGGGATAGATCCGCAATTCCGAATCTTTGATGTAGTGAGACAGCACGGTCGAGTTGTCAGCGGGCTCTTGTTCGTCGTTTTCGGCGCCCAGGATAAGTGTGGGCAGACGCAGCGTCGGGAGGCTACTGACGACATTGGCAGTGGGGTTCATCAGCCAGTCGGTCATTGCGGCGCGTTGACGGTTGAGGCCGGTCAGGCCTACCTCGGCCCTGTTGGGGCGCAGGGCTGTTCGTGCACGCCACGCAGCTAGAGCGTCGGGGTGACCGCTGAAGTACAGCGGAATGACCTGGTCGGCCGGTACGAGCGGGTCGAACGCCGCGCTGCCCCGAACCAGAGTGGGCAGATCGGGCAGCACTTGCTGTGCTCCGCCGGGGCCGGTACCCATCAGGATCAGGGCGCCAACGTCATCGGGGTGGTCTACAGCCATGCGTTGCGCAACGAATCCGCCGAGGGAGTAGCCCACGACGGTGGGGCGGTTCAGGTGGAGAACCTGGATCAGACCAGCGGCCTGATCGGAGAGTTGCGCGACGGTCAAGATCGCCGAGGAACTGGCTGGGGTCCGTCCCACACCGTCGGAGTCGAAGACGACGACATGATTGGTCGCGGCTAGGCGGTCGAGCAGTTCCGGGTCCCAGTCGTCCATGCTCAATCCGAGGCACGGGGTCAATAGCAGGGTTGGTCCATGTCCGAAGCTGCGGTAGGCGACAGGCAGTCCCGCGACGGTGACGACCTGGGTTGGAGCCGTCAACGACGGTGACCGGTCGAAGTCATCAGCCGTTGTTGATGCGAGGTCGGCGGTGGGGGCGATCTGATTGGCCGGGGTATCGGCGCTGGCGACGCCGGGAGCAATCAACAGCGTGCTGGTGGCCAGTACCGCCATGACGGCCCTGGCGGGCACCCGGCCTCGCGAGCCGGGCCAGCGACGGCAGGGCAACGGCCCGCAGTCGGGCGTCGCCGAGGTTGGATGGAGAGTGGACACCTGGGCTCCTTGTGGTTGCATCTTTCCGTCCGAATGGTCGTTCACGCGTACAAGAGACGTCGGTGGCCCGAAAGGATTCACTTGGTAGCGGAAGCCCTGCCTCCACAAGGTCGCCGTCAGCAACTCTCCTGCGTAACGGATGGTGTGAGTTCGGCGGCGAGGTCGGCGAACTCCTCGATCAGTGGGCTGTGCCGGTCGGCGTCCCAGGCGAGGCTCACTTGGTTGGGCGCAATATCGGGCACCGCAAGGTAGACGATGTCGGCACGCGTATAGAAGGTCGCGACCGACAATGGGAGGAAAATGATGCCGCGGCCCGCGGCGACGTGTTCCAGCTTCTCCTCGACGCTGTGAAAGGCAGGCACGTCCGGTCGCGGGATCCGCAGCTCGGTGGCGATGTCGCGCCATTCGGGCACCAGGTCGGGTTCCTGCAACAGATGTTCGTCGGCGAGGTCGGCGACTTCGACGGTTTGTTTGCCGGCCAGACGGTGCTCGGCGGAGACCACCACGACCCGCGGTTCGGTGTACAGCGGCCGCACGGACAGGCCCTGCGCGTCGATAGGGAGACGCACGAAGCTGACGTCGGCACGGCCGTCATGGACCACTGTCGTCTGGTCGTTCCACGTCGTGCGGACCAGTTCGAGGGTGAGCGCGGGATGCCGGTCGGTCATGGCCCGCACCGGGGCGGTCACGATGAGGCCGGGCATGAAGCCGACAGTGAAGGTGTCGACTCCGCGGGCCGCGCGTATCACTCTGCGGCGCAATGCCTGCGCGCCGGCCAGCAACGAGCGGGCGTCGGCCAGCAATTGCTCTCCGGCCGGGGTGAGCACAGTCGAGCGGCGATCCCGGACGAAAAGCTGCACGCCCAACTCGTCCTCCAGTGCGCGGATCTGCCGCGACAGCACTGGTTGGGCAATGTACAGCTGTTCGGCCGCACGGCCGAAGTGCAACTGTTCGGCTACCGCGACGAAATAGCGCAGCTTCCGGAGATCGACGTCGGTCATGATGCCTTCAGGGTATTACAGCGGCGGAGATAGGTCTTGGACCCGACTGGATCCCGAGATCCACAGTGGAGAGGCCAGTTTCGAATGAAAAGGAATTCAGCCCATGTCCCTCGCAGGTCAACACGTCGTCGTGCTCGGTGGCACTTCCGGTATCGGGTTCACGGTCGCGTCCGCTGCCGCCGAAAAGGGTGCGAAAGTCACCGTTGTCTCCAGCCACCGCGTCAATGTCGACCGCGCGCTGGCCGCATTGCCCGCCGGCAGCACCGGACTGGTCGCCGACCTGACCGACAGCGACCAGGTCCGTGCGGTGTTCGGGGAGCTCGGCGAGCTCGATCATCTGGTGTACACGGCCGGGGAGGCGTTGCTGTTGTCACCGCTGGCCGATCTCGACGTGGTCGCAGCTCGAAAGTTCTTCGAACTCCGCTACTTCAGTGTCTTGACCGCTGTCCAGGCTGCAGCGCGCGGGCTGCGGCTGGGCGGTTCGATCACCCTGACGACCGGCACGGCGGGTCCGCGCCCGGTTTCCGGTTCCGCAGTGACGTCCAGCCTCTGCGGTGCCATCGAGGCGCTGACTCGGGCCCTCGCCGTCGAACTCGCTCCCATTCGGGTGAACGCCGTTCAGCCAGGTGTGGTCCGGTCGCCTTTGTGGACCTTCCCTGAGGATGTCCGCGAGCAGTTCTATCGCGACACTGCGGCGAGCACGCCGTTGCGCCGTATCGGCGAGGTCGATGACATCGCCCAGGCATACCTGTTCTTCCTGACCCAGCCGCATGCCACCGGCACTGTGCTCACCCTGGACGGCGGCGCGGTGCTGAGTTGAGCTGTTGAGGCTTCCCTGAACCGAGTTCGCCACGGCCTCGTCCGCCGCGGCCAACCAGGACGACTTCGACCGCGCGGGGGCCTCGGACTGCGCACCGCGCGGGACGAAGGTTATTGCAACTGCTGGGCCGCGTATTCGCCGATCGACTGCATGCCGAGCGTGGTCGGATGCAGCGGGACAGCGATCGCGTTTGGGATCAGGCCGGTGTAGTAGGCCTGGTCCGATGGCGCGCACACGTCGTGGCCGACGCTGACCGTTGCGATATCGATGAATTGGTCGCCGCGGCGCTGGGTTTCGGCGGCCAACGCGGCGTTCTGGGTCGCGACCACGCTGCCCAGGTAGTCGGCGTCACCAGGCCAGAGGGGTTGGGATGCACATCCGCCGGGACGGAAATAGGTTCCGTAGCCGATGACCGCGATGTGCGCCCGCGGTGCGCGAGCGCGGACGGTGTCCAGCACGCGCCCCCATGTCGGCGCCCAGTCGTCGATGGCGTTGCGCATGGTGTCGACACCATTGGTGACGTACTTGTCCCGGCAGGATTTGCCCGTGGGCTCGGGCAGCGGATTGACACAGGCCAGAGCCGTGGTGAACAGGTTGAGGTCGTTCAATCCGATCGTCAGGGTGACCAGGTCCACTCCGGCGTCGAGACTGTCCACCTGGGGTGGCACCGATCCGGCGAGCGTGGATTGTGTGGTGGTGGTGACGTTTTGCGACTTGGCAGAACTGCAGGTGACATCGGTGAGTGTCGCGCCGAGTTTCGCGGCCAATACCGACGGATAGTTCAGATGCGAGCGAAGACAGCCGGGGCTGGTGGTGTCCTGATTCGGCAGCAGCGGGCCGGCGGCGGCGGAATCGCCAAGGGCCACATACCGAATCATCGGCGTCGACGCCGCGGCGCCTGTCAATGCCGGAACCAGCGTGGCGGGCAGCGCGACAACTGCCAACAGTCTTGCGAGAACGGCGCTGTTCACTTTCATGGTTACATTCCTTTTCTCTCCGGCGATGCCGAGGTGGGTGCGACGACGGCCAGGTCTCGTCCTCGGGTTTCCGTGGCGACGAGCAGTGTGGCGACGGTGACGACGGCGGCCACGCTGAGGTAGAGCGAAATCGGGGTGGCGTGGTGATAAGCCTCGAGCAGCGCGACCGCGATGATCAGCAGGAGGGGCGCGGCGATGCCGATGGAACTGTAGGTGGGCAGGCAGCCGATCAGTACGGTGGCGGCGCCCATCATGAGCAGGCTGATGATGAGCAGCTGCTTGCGACCGATCCGATCGCCGAAGTGGCCGAAGACGAGGGCGCCGATCGGGCGGGCGGCGAATCCGATCGCGTAGGTGAGAAAGGAAAGCGAAGTACCGGTGAGCGGATCGGTCTGTGGGAAGAACAATGCGGCGAATAGCGTCGCCGACGCGAGACTGTAGAGAAAGAAGTCGTACCACTCGATCGTTGTGCCGATCAGACTGGCGACGATTACGCGGGTGAGACCGACAGGCCTGTCGGTGGTGGACGAAACCTCTGGGATAACGGTGTCGGACACGGAGGTGTCACCTTCTTGATTCAAAACAAAGCGGAACCCTCCCAACCGATCGATCGGTTGGGAGGGTTCCGACATCTTCGCGCGCCTGCATCGCCGATGTCAACCAATCGATTGGTTGGATTTGGTGGGGCCTCGCCCATGCCTCGTCGATCGACGGAATTCGACGGCTATCCGCAGCCGGAACCACCTCGGGGTGGCACCGCCTGCGGTTCGGAGGTCATTTCCGCTCGGCGTCGCGGGTGTCGGCCCCGGCGATGCGCAGCGCGAGCCGGGCATACTCGTCGGCGACGGCTTCGGCTGTGTACGGCTGGTCCGGGCCGAACCATTGGCCGACGCGCATGCCCATCGAGCTGATGGCCAGTGCGGTGAGAATCGGATCGGCGATATCGAAGACATGTGCCTCGATGCCGGCGCGGAGTGTGTCCAGCAGCATGGTTCGGCAGGCTGCGCGAAGTTTCAGGGCGCCGTCGATGAGGTCGGCAGGAACCGCGTGCAGCTCGGTGTTGGCCACCACGGTCAACAGTGGATATTCGGCGTGGGCGAGGACGTGCGCGCGCACCAGCGCGGCAAGGCGCTCGGGTGGTTCGGTGGCAGCGGCGGCCGCGGTCGCAAGCCGGGTGTACAGCTCCTGATGGCCCAGTTGAATCAACTCGGTCAGTACGTTTTCCTTGGACGTGTAGTGCGCGTACAACGTCGCGGAGTTGATGCCGACCCGTTTGCCGATGTCACGGATCGAGGTGCCCGCGTATCCGTGCTCGGCGAACAACTCCAGGGAGGCTTCCAGGATTCGCCCTCGGGTCCCCGACGGTGTCACACCGGGCGGCAGGTCGGCTCGGACCGCCGCGACACGCCGAGGTTCCCATATCATTTCGCTCATCCGGCCTCCTCGTCCGATCCTCGGCCTCCATTGGCCGTAGCACACCGCCATCTTCGGCCAGGCTACCAACCGATTGGTAGCCGCCAGTGGCTATGCAATCGGTTCGCAGCGTCGAGGGCGACATCGCCCATGCAATGGTGTCCGTGTTGGTCACACCTGGCGGCGCAGGGTGCGGGAGTGCGCGACACGGGCTCGCCGGAGAGGGCATCTCCGGCCTGAATGCTGTTGTCCGGCAACAGAACACACACCGAGCCCGGTAGCGGTGATGGTTTGGTCGATCTGACGCGACGTCGCATGGGTCCTTATGGCGCGGTCGGGGTGATGCGCAGCCCGGGTAGGCCGCGGCGGCGGATAATGAGTTCGGCGATAATGATGTTGGGCAGCCAGCACAGAAATGGCAGCGGTGCGTAGGCTTCGCGCAGGATCGTGGCGAACGGGTCGTCGCCGTGCACGAATGGAATCTGGGCGAAGATCAGCACGCCGAACCATGACCGCAGAGTGACCGCCGCGTAGGTGAGCGCGAAGCTGCGGATCATCCACGCCTGGTGGTCGGCGAAGTCGCGCTGCCGGACGGCGCGGTAGCCGCGCCACGAAGTCCAAGCCCATAACAGGGCCAGTGAGCCGAAGCCGAAGAAGCCGTTCAGTCCCGCCGAACTGAACATCGACATCACCAGTGCCGCAGTCGAACCGACCGCGATGCTGATCAGGTAGGCCCGCCCGATGGCGCGGTGGATTCTGGGCTGTCGAGTGCGCAGCCGTGTGGCGAACTGCCATGGACCCAACGCCAGTGCGATTCCGGCAAAGATGATGTGCAGGTAGAAGGCCACCTGGATCGGCCACGCCCGGAAGCCGTAGTTGGCTGCGAGCCCTACTTCTCGGTGTGCGAGGTAATCGAGGGTGCCTTGGGCGTATTGGCCGACGAAGTATCCGGCGATCGCCAGCGAGGACAGGGTGATCCAGGCCCAGCTCCAGCGCGCGCGCCGCTGGCGTGGGCGCTGTTGGTCGTGGATGCGAGGTTCGGTGGAAACCATTGACGCTCCTGATGTTTCGGTGCCCCCGAATGTAAGTAGTTCTAACATAGCAGAATGTTAGAATTACTTACATAGAGTTTTCGGCCGCGTCGGGCATCGCATTCGCCGGTGGTGTCGCGCGCCGGCAAGAGCGGACGGAGCAACGTGGTACGCACGACCTACCATCACGGCGCACTCCGGCAGGCGCTGATCGACGGCGCCAGGGAGATTCTCGCCGAGCAGGGGCACGAGCACTTCAGCCTCAACGAAGTTGCCCGCCGAGCAGGGGTGAGCACCGCCGCGCCCTATCGGCACTTTGCCGGTAAGGAAGAACTGCTCGCCGCAGTGGCGGAGCAAGGCTATGAAACGCTGCGGCGAGACCTCGAGCAGGTGGTCGCCGCTGTACCCGAGGTCGGCGCGCGACTGCTGAGCCTGGGTGGGGCCTACGTACGTTTCGCGCGCGAACATCCCGACCTGTTCGCGACAATGTTCCGCAGCCGTCCGGGCTCGGACCCGGTGGGCCTGGAATCCTTCGAGATACTCCTGAATACCGTTGCCGAGGCTCAGCAATCCGGCGTCATCTCCACTCGGCCCTCGCCCGAACTCATGGCCCGATCGATCTGGTCGACCCTGCATGGTCTCTCCGTCCTGAGTCACCGGCGACCATATGAACGGTTCGGCTTCGATGTGCCAGCGGAAGACCTTGCGGCCGAAACCCTTTCGGCATTGCTCGGGCTCTAGCGTCATCGAACGCACAACAGGAGGTCGGCTGCTACGGCGTCAGGTGTCCGATGTCGCGCCGAGTGCGCGCAAGAGCAGGCCGGTGAGGGAATCGAGGTAGCCGGGTTCGAGGTGGCCGCGGCGGACGGACAGGCGCCAATAGATGGGGGCGGCGATGACGTCGAGTGCGAGTTCGAGGTCCAGGTCGGCGGGCAGTTCGCCGCGCGCGATGGCACGTTGGAGGATTTCTGCGCCGCGCGTGCGCCGCGGGATGCCGATCATGGTCTCGACGACCGCGCCGAGTTCGGGGTTGCGCGCCATCTCGGCGGCCAGGTCGGGCAATATGCGGGAAAAGCGCGGGTGGTTGAGCCATTCCAGCAGCGCGTCGAGGGTTTCCCGGAGGTCGCCGCGCAGTGATCCGGTGTCCGGATCGATGGCTCGCGGCACGCTGAACTCGGAGACGACGGCGATCACCATGTCCTGCTTGGACGGCCAGCGACGGTAGAGCGCGCTCTTGCCGACGCCGGCCCGCTTGGCGACGGCCTCCATGGACAGTCGGCCGTAGCCCTGTTCGGCAAGCTCGTCGAGGACGGCCTCGGTAATCGACTTGGTGGTCTCGGGCTGCAGCACGGCTGCGCCAGTGGGCGTGCGACGTGTCATACGGGTGAGTGTAGCGGGTGGACGGGACGGTATCGTCTCGCGTAAACTCATGACGGGACGGGACCGTCTCGTCCTAACGTTAGGAGCCTTAATGACCCCCAGTGAACTCGTCGACCGCGCACTCGCACTGCTCCTCGCCAAGGACATGGCCGGCTTTGCCGGACTCTGGGCCGAGTCGGGTGTGCTGGAATTCCCGTTCGCGCCACCTGGCTATCCGACGCGACTGGACGGGCGCGCGGCGATCGAGGAATACATGCGCGGTTACCCCGACATCGTGGATATGCGCGAGATCACCGAGAAGTCCCTCCACCGCAGCGTCGATCCGGAGGTCGTCATCGTCGAGTTCGCGGCGGCGGGCCGCATCGTCGCCACCGATGCGCCCTACCAGATGCGCTACATCGCCGTGATCACCGTTCGCGACAACGCAATACAGCTCTATCGCGACTATTGGAGCCCGCATGCCGCAGCCGAGACGCTCGGTGGCACAGACCATCTGGTGACCGCGTTCGCCGGCGGCACCGATGAATGAGATTCTGGTTATCGGTGCGACCGGGACAACCGGCACCCGGATCAGCACCTTCCTGCGCGAGCGCGGCATCGGGGTGCGCGAAGCCACGCGTACCCCAGGACCGGATGCCGCGCAGGTGCGCTTCGACTGGGCCGATTCCGAAACGCACGCACCAGCGCTCGAGGGAGTTTCGGCCGTCTACCTGATCGCCCCGATCGGCGTTGCCGACCCGGCGCCCCTGGTACGACCGTTCCTCGACGAGGCTGTCCGGCGCGGTGTGCGACGCGCTGTCGTACTCGGCTCCTCCGCTATCCAGGAAGCCGACCACGGTATGGGAGCGCTGTATCGACTCGTGCGGACAACCATGCCCGAATGGGCGGTGCTGCGGCCGTCGTGGTTCATGCAGAACTTCACGGGCGAGCTACCGCTGGCCCGGGATGTTCGCGCCGGGGAGATCGTTACGGCGACCGGAACGGGCCGGGTCGCGTTTATTGATGCCGATGACATCGCCGCCGTCGGCGGGCATGCGTTGATCGACCCCATCGCACACAACACCGAACACATCCTCACCGGACCGCAGGCGCTCAGCTACGCCGAGGCCGCCGCGATTATCGCCGCTCGGACCGGGAAATCCGTTACGCACCAGACTATTACGCCGGATGAGCTGGCCGCACGCTTGGTCGCCTACGGCATCCCCGAGGATTTCGCCGCCATGCTTGCCGCTCTCGACGACGACATCCGCGCGGGCACGCAGGACCACGTTACCGACACCGTGCTACGGGTCACCGGCCGCGCGCCGCGCAGTTTCGGTGAGTTTATCGACAAGGAGCTGTAATGCGGCAGTTGATGTTTCATGATGACGTCCAATTCTGGTTCGAGACAATGCGACTGTTCGGCCACGCGAGCTACGGCGGCTCGGATTTCGGCGAGGTGGTAGCCACAGCATCTCGGATCACGGCGGGCGACTACGACAGCTGGCATGACAACTGGCTGCACACCGCCGAGCGGATCGCCACCGAAGCCGCTGCGGCACCGCCGATCAGCGCACGCGACGGGTTCCTGCGCGCCTCAACCTACTACCGTGCGGCCGAATTCTTCCTGCACGGCAACCCCGACGACCCGCGTATCGGCTACGCCGACGCGCGTAGCGTCGAGTGCTTCCGCGCCGCCATCATGCGAATGCGGGATATCGAGCCGATCGAAATCCCTTACGAGGGAACAGTTCTACACGGCTATCTATATCGAGCGCCGGGGCCGGGCCCCAAGCCGACCGTGGGGATGCACAACGGGTTCGACGGCAGCTGCGAGGAATTGCACTTCCTCGGTGCGCCGGCCGGGCAGGAACGCGGCTATCACATACTCACCTTCGACGGCCCGGGACAGCCGAGCGCGATCCATCGTGAGAAGCTGATATTCCGGCCGGACTGGGAGCATGTGGTCGGCCCAGTGCTCGATTATCTGAGCAAGGTCCCCGGTGTCGATCCGGCACGGATCGCGCTGCTCGGCGTCAGCCTCGGTGGCATGCTCGCGCCGCGCGCGGCCGCATTCGAGCCACGCTTGGCCGCGGTCGTCGCCGTCGACGGCGTCTATGACGCGAGCACGGCCCTGGCCCAATTCCTGCCGATCGCAGCCGATGAACTCCCGGACCGGGTGCGCGCAGAGCACGACCCGGAGCTCGACGCGTTGATCGCCGCGGCGCGGGCGGCCAACCCGACCATGCGTTGGGCCTGCGACCACGGCAGGTACGTTATGGGCGCTCGCACCGATCGCGAATTCCTGGCCGCGTACCTCGACTACAACCTGAAAGATGGTGTAGCCGAACAGATCACCTGTCCGGTGCTGGTATGTGAAGCGGCCGACGACATGTATTTCGCGGGCACCGGCGTGCGCGAAGCCGAACCGCGCAGGCTGCACAGTCGGCTGACCGCACCGAAGGCACTGCTGACCTTTACCGAGGAGGAGGGAGCGGACGCGCACTGCCACAGCGGCGCGCAAAGACTTGCGGTGGCAAGGATTTTCGACTGGCTCGACGAAACAATCTCGTAGGAACCACGCACCGACCTGCTGCTTCGAGCGGCGTTGACACGGAGCCTGATCCGGGGGAGCTTGCGATGGTGCGGTCGATAGCGGCCATACCGGTTCAGCGTTGGAAGAATGCGGGGACGAACAGGGCTGGAAATCGGCCGTTGGGCATGTTTTTCAGCTCGCGACGCAGCACGACGAGCAACTCGCGGTTGAACTCGCCGCGCGGGTGGGCGCGCCGGATGTAGCGCCGGTTTCCCGGGGTGATGTCCCAGGCTCGGAGCGCGAAGGCGTCGGAGAGTGCGCCCCATTGCGTGTACGCGGTGAGCGGGCCGTCCTTGGCGAGCGTGACACCTGCTGTGGTGTGTGCGCAGACCGCATCGGCGAGTAGTTCACCTTCCACGGTGGTCCGTCCCGCTGCGGCGCAGACCTGCATCACCTTGTCCGCACTGGCCAGGGTGAAATCCCGGCCGGGTCCGGAGGCGGTGATGCCGTAGTCGTGCAGCAGTGCTGTGCAATAGAACAACTCGGGATCTAGTGCCGCGCCGTCGACGGCCGCCAGCGCCGACCCGTAGAGCCAGGTCCGGTAGGAGTGCGCCAACAGTGCAGGTGAGAGTTCGGCCGCCGCCTCCTCGGTCTGTCTTGTCAGTGCCGAGTCGGGTGGCTGGAAGGTCGCGACATCGATACCACGGGCGGCGGCCGGAACCCGACCGATGATCGTCCTGACGCTACCGGCCAGGAATGCCGCGAACTCACGGGCAGCCTGCGCGCGCAGCAGCCGCCGCTCGGCGGGACTCAGCGCTCCACCCGTGCGACGTCCCCAGGCCAGTCCGCCCAATCGTTCCGGGTCTGGACGCATGGTCATTTCAGCGGATGGTCCGCTGACTGACAGCCATCTCCGCGGAGAGCTTGTCGTTGCCGGTTCGGCGCTGCACGTTCGCGGCGAACGACGGGGCGATGTTCGCGATCATCGTTCCGATCCGCAATGGAAGCGGGGCGACGTCGATCTCCGCGGGGTTGTGTTCGACGGCGCGGGCCACCGCCCCGGCGACGTCTTCTGGTGCGCGGGTACCGATCCCGCGTGGCAGGGTGATCCCGGTCTTGGCGAACATTCCGGCATCTCGGATGAACCCGGGAAAGATGGTGGTCACGCCTACTCCGTACGGCCGAAGGTCCGCCCGCAGCGCCAGGCCGAAGCCGCGCAGCCCGAACTTGGTCGCGTTGTAGAGAGCGGCGTCCGGTGACGCGGTTTTACCCAGCAGTGAGGAGATGAAGACCAGATGCCCTTGCTTCCTGCTGATCATCTGTTCGGCGGCCAGCCTCGCCAGCACGATCGGGGCGCGGAGATTGACGTCGAGCATGGTGTCGATATCGGCGATCGATAGGTCGGGCACCGCGCCGGTCGCGGGCAGCGCGGCGTTGGCGACCACGATATCGACCCGGCCTGCCTGGTCGAGCAGGTGTTGTGCAGCGTCTGGTTCGGCCAGGTCGGCGGCGATCGTCCGGCCGCCCACGGTTGCGGCCAACTCCGCCAGGACCTCGGCGCGGCGGCCGGTCAGTATCAGATTCGCGCCGCGGGCGCCGAGTTCCCTCGCGATGGCGGCCCCGATGCCACCCGTGGCACCAGTCAGCAGAACATGGGCTCCGTGCAGGTTCATGGGGATCCTCCCGGTTGACATTGTGTCGCGGAGTTCGACAGACACTCCATAAACTAGCGATTGGTCGATAAGTTACCACTGTCCTGTGAACTTAGCGACTGATCACTCGTATGACGTCGGGCGGGGCAATACGATGGCCAGATGTGCAAAAGACAGCGGATGAGTGCAGACGCACGTCGGGAGATCGTCGTGCAGGCCGCGATCGCCGAGTTCGCCAAGGGCGGGCTCAATGGCACCTCGACCGCGTCGATCGCCCGTCGCGCCGGTGTCTCCCAGCCATATCTGTTCCAGCTCTACCCTGATAAGAAGGCACTGTTCCAGGCGGCCGCTGCACACTGCTTCGCCACCATCCGTCAGGCCATCGACACGGCTACCCGAGACCGGACCGGCGACGCCGCGATCGACGGTGTGGAACAGGCCTGGCGCGGCCTGGTCGCCGATCGCGATTTTCTGCTCATGCAGATGCAGGTCTACGTCGCGGCTGTCGACTCCGCAGAGATCCGCGAGTCCGTGCAGCCGCTCTGGCTCGACCTGTGGGACCTCGTCCGCCGACGTACCGGTGCCTCCGACGAAGAGGTCACCCAGGTCTTCGGCCTCGGTATGCTGATCAATGTCCTTGTCGCCCTGGGTATCCCGGTCGAGGACCACTGTTGGACGACCATCAAGCCGACCACCCCATCGGGGACGCTGGAGCAGACCGATTCGCGCGTCGTCGGGGATCGCGAATTCTCATCCGCCATCGAAGATGGGTCACGCCGCGACCACGCTCCCGCCGATCATGCGCCCAGGGCTTCCCACAACGCCGAGTTGGGAGACGGAGCCGTGCCGATCGGCGGTTGGCATGGTGGTGGCTCCTAGTCGAGTGGAATGGAAACGGCGGGCAGCAGTGGCCGTGGATCGTCCACGAGGAACTCCAGCGCCCCTTCGTGGGCGCTGCGCAAGACGAAGCCGTCGCCGATATGCGGTTCGATCCGCAATTCCACCTGGGCGAGTTTGGTGTTGAGGCAATAGCGGGTCGGGGCGGCGGGGTTCTGGTAGGGCAGGATCACGAACTGCTCGGGTCCTGCCTCCATCGTCAGCACCGCCGTTCCCGCGGCACCACGCATGCGCAGCTCCCAACGGGGGAAGGATGCGTCCACGTGCTGGCGGTGCAGGTCGAACAGCCGGTCGAAGCGGTAGATCTCATCACCGCGCCGGACGGTCATGACCGAGAAATAGGGACTCATGCGGTTGCCGATGGCCAAGCGCGCGCTGGCGGCCTCGACATACGCGAACGGTTGCCGGCCAGCTCGATCGGAAAATACGGCCTGGCCCCAGACGTACTGTCGGCTGTGCGCGGGACCCCAGTTGTGACCCTGCATCCCGGTCCATCCGTCCAGCGCCCACACCTCACTACCGAGGGTCACGGTCCCGCGGCAGTGCACGACCGGAAAGGGGGACACGACCTTGTTGGCAGGGAATCGCGAGTGGCGTACCTTCGCCGCGGTCCCGATCAGGACCAAGGGGTCGGCCAGTTCCTTTTCGTCGCGAGAGAAACTGATGTCCCAGCGAATATCCCGCCCGTCCCGGTCCAGGTGTCCGCGCAGCGCACCACCCGCACCGCCAAAGGCGAAGGAGGTTTCGCCGATGGTGACCCGCTGGTCACCGTCGGCAGAGATCGCTTTCGCGTCGCCGTAGTCGACGGTCCGCCAGATCGCGGTGGTGGTGTCGCGGTCGAACACCGACACCCACGCCTGGGCGAGATTACGTCCAGTGGCCGAGGTCAGGAAGGTGGCTTTGATCCAGATCGCGCGCGGCGTGGTCGGCGAGTTGGCGCGAAAGAACCACGACTCGACCTGGTCGGTCCCCGGCACAGCAATCGGGTCGTTCAATGTGAAGGTTGTCTGCATGGGAGATTCCTAGTTCTTGGAGAAGTGCGCGAACATCCGCGCGGCGGCCAGCGACAGCAACGGTTTTCGCCAGGCCTGAATCCATGTCGGTCAACTCTCATGTCATTCCACCCGGATCTCTGGAACGCCGACTACTCGCCACCGAGACCGGATGGACAGGTGGTCAAATGGTCAGACCAATACTTTCATGCGGCTCCCCGAGGATCAATGCTCGATCCGAAACTTCATGCGATACCGCCCCAGCCCGGCGGGTTCGCAGGTCGAGGCCTTTCTCGCGCAACAGGATCAGGCAGTTATGAGCGGATTCGGCTATGTGGTGCCGTGACCGGAGTCGTTTGGCGCGCAATCGATTTCGATGACAGAACGCCGATGCGGAGGGGATGATGGAGTCTCGCGATAGATAGGCAGTTCGTTCGGTCAGTCCAGAACAAGGGGGTACATCTGTCATGGGGAAAGTTGACACCAGGGGCGTTTGGACGCGCGTCAGCGTAGAGGAGTCGCAGTTCGAAGGTCTGAGGCAGCCCGGCACCAGATCGAGCACGGGCATCAGATCCAGCATCAGGTGGGGCGGGGACGAAGAGAAGAGCGGTTATGACTTCACGGGCCTCACTGACGTCGACGCGCGCCTCGACGGTCGGGATTTCAATCTGGGCATCTTCGCGCACTACAACCGCCGAGTTCACCTGAAACACAGTCAGTTCTCGGTGTTCCTGAAGGTTACTGTGGATTTCCAGGACGAGGGGTTCGACCACACGTTCACCCTCCGTTTCCGCCATGACGAGACGCCCAACCAGCCTGGGGACGTGGCCGATGTGGTCAAACTGCCGATAGTTCACGAGAACGACATCGTGTATGTCGATGATGTCGAATACAAGGTGACGATCAGCGGTTTCTTGGATGACAAGGGGCAGGTGAGGTCGCAGTTCGAAAACCCCGAGGGGGGAATCAAAAGAGTCTGGCTCGTTGCCCGGTTCGAGCCGACGACTGATCCGGGCTCCTGAACTGCGGCAGCGAAATAGCCTTCGCTGTAGTCATATTCGCGCGGTGCGTGGACAACTGGTCCAGCCTCCGTCGTTGATGGCGGGGTGCACGGCCTCGACCTGGAACTGACAGTGCATCCCGCCTCAGGGCCGGACTAGCTATGGGGCGTCGGCCTCGAGAGCAGCTGTCATGAGGCTGCGTGCGGCTCGGTCTTCGAGCATCCCAATGCCTTCGACTCGAGCCGGGAGTTCAACCCACACTTGGCCTTCGGCGGAGGCGGCCGCACTACTGCATGGGCAACATGCTGGCGAAGGCCCAACTGCGCACCATCTTCAAGGAACTGCTGCTCGGTGTTCCGAATCTGCGGGTCGGCGAATCCAACTACCTCGTCAGCAGCTTCGTGCACACGGTCAAGCGGCAGCCCTGCACACTCCGGAGCAGCGTGCCTCAATAGTCGAGGGCGTGTTCCGGTTGGCAGACATCCATGGGGGAGGGCAGATAGCGGGCGATGGCGTCCAGGAGCGTGGTGATGGCATCGCTCGTGGGCGCTGCACCGCATAGGACGGGTACGACCTCACCGATGCGGGTCAGGTAGCGGATGCGGTGATGCACCTGGTCGAGCGGGATGTCGCCCAGCACGGGGGAGCAGTTCGGATCCGAGGGGGCTAGTTCCGTGAGCGTTTTCACGAGGGTGCCGTACCACCGCTCGGCGACTTCCCAATGGCTGCCGTACAGTTCGGCGGCCAGCGGTTCGAGTGCCCACAGCGGGAGCAGGTCGATGACGCCTTCGAACGTGCGGTCGGCGCCGATGGGGATCTGCAGTGTCAGTGGGACCGCGCCGCGGGTATCGGCGATCGTGCGGACGCAGCGGTCGAAATCGGCGGCGGGGTGGTCGAGTCCGTAGATCAGGCACAGGCGGGCGACCTGGTAGTCGTCGGCGACCCGGAACATCGTCTGGAGGCGCGGGGTGGGGTTGGCGGCGGCGTTCACGACCGCTATCACACCGTCGGCTACGCGGATGGACCGCTCCAGGTCCGCAATGGGCGCGTGGCTCGTCAGCTCGGCGATACGAATCGTGTGCTCGACGCGGCCCGTCGTCCAATCGACGGTGGCCCGGGTGCCGGAGCCGCGCTGGCCGGAGCGGCGGCGGAGCAGGTGGGCCAGTCGGGTCGTCTCATCGGGGTCGCCGATGATGGTGACGTTGCGGATTGTCTGTGGATCAATGGCTTTGGCGCCCATCGCGTTGTGGTACTCCAGATCGACTCGAGGGTGTCGGGACGTCCTCGATCCGGACTCACCGTACCTCCGCCCGCGGATTGCTGGAGCGGAATTCGGCCCCAAAGTAGAACGTGTTCCTATACCGTCGGGCTGTGCAGAAAGAACAACGGCCCGCCGTGGCAGACTGGTTCACTGCGGACGACGGTGTGGTGCGTCTGAAGGGAAGTCGCTGCAAGGATTGCGCCACACCGTATTTCCCGCGGAATACGCTGGCCTGTCGAAATCCACAGTGTTCCGGTCCGAAGGATGGCTCCGAGCTCGTCGAGTATCTGTTTTCCACACGTGGGCGGATCTGGTCGTATGCGGATGCCCGGTACAAACCTCCGGCGCCCTATGTCTCGCCCGATCCATTCGAGCCGTATGTCGTTGCGGCAGTGGAGCTCGAGGTCGAGCAGATGGTGATTCTCGGGCAGGTCGTGCGCGGTCTCACGGTGGACGACCTGGCCGTCGGCATGCCGGTCGAATTGACTCTCGGCACGTTGTACGCCGACGAGGAAGCGGAGCACACGGTGTGGATGTGGAGGCCGGTCAATGACTGACACGAATGATCGCGACATTGCCGTGCTCGGTGCGGGTATGCACCAGTGGGGCAAGTGGGGGCGCAATTTCGTCGAATACGGGCTGGTCGCCGCCCGTGCGGCGCTGGCCGATGCGGGGGTGAACCACCTCGACGTCGGCTATATCGCCGGCGCGGACACCATCCGCAATGGATACCCCGGTTTCGTCTCGGGCGCGACTTTCGCTCAGGCGCTGGGTTGGTCGGGTGCGCAGATCTCGAGCAGCTATGCCGCCTGCGCCTCCGGTGCACAGGCCATCGCCAACGCACGCGCCCAGATCCTGGCGGGGTTGTGTGACGTGGCGCTGGTGGTGGGTGCGGATGCCGCCCCGAAGGGCTTCTTCCAGCCGGTCGGCGGTGAGCGCCGCGATGATCCGGACTGGTTGCGTTTCCACCTGCTCGGCGCTACCAATCCCATCTATTTCGCGCTGTATGCCCGCCGCCGGATGGCGCTGCACGGTGCCACGCTCGACGATTTCGCCGCGGTCAAGGTGAAGAACGCCAGGCACGGCCTGAACAACCCATATGCCCGCTATCGCAAGGAGGTTTCGGTCGAGGAGGTCGCCGCCTCGGCGATCGTCTCGGACCCGCTGCGGCTGCTCGACATCTGCGCGACCAGCGACGGCGGGGCCGCACTGGTGTTGACGTCGATGGAGTACGCGCGTCGGCACGGCGTCGCCGACCCGGTCCGCATCCGGGCGCTGTCGACGGTCACGCCGACATTCCCGAAAACCGTTCTCGACCTGCCGGATTTTGCGACCGATTCCGCTGTGGCCGTCGAGGCCCCGCCCCGCGCGTTCCGTTCCGCCATCGCGCACGCCGCGTACGAGGAGGCCGGGCTCGGTCCCGCCGACCTGTCCTTCGCGGAGGTCTACGACCTGTCCACCGCGCTGGAGTTGGACTGGTACGAGGACATCGGGCTCTGCGAGACGGGCGGCGCGGAGGAACTGCTGCGCAGCGGCGCAACAACATTGGGCGGACGCGTGCCGGTGAACCCCAGCGGCGGCCTGGCCTGTTTCGGTGAGGCGATCCCCGCGCAGGCCATCGCCCAGATCTGCGAGCTCACGTGGCAGCTGCGCGGCCAGGCCGACGGCCGCCAAGTGGACAACGCCCGCGCGGGTATCGCGGTGAACCAGGGCCTCTTCGGCCACGGCTCGGCCGTCATCGCCACCCGCTGACATCGCGGGTCTTTGGGCACTCTCCGAAAACCCGGGCCAGGCCCGGGTTTTCGTGGTCCAGGTCAATCGAGGGTGCTGTGGTTGATGCGTCCGGGATAGTTCCGGCGGGCATGGTGGTCCGCGTTGCAGGCGTTTTCGCCACCGATGATGAGGTTCAGCGATTCGGTGGCGCTGCGGGGCAGGAATCGCCGCGCTTGTTGATCAGACTGTCTGATCCCGGAGCGCGGATGACGACCACACCTTCGCGCGCGGTGATCAGCCATGACAGCCACCGATCCGAGTGGCGTGCCGGAACTCCAGCGCGGTAGAACTTCGTACAGTCACCCGAACAGTGGGGAGTTTGCAACGTGAGCGTGTCAGAAGTCGTCTACAACGTTGTGGTCGTCGCGCACCTGCTCGGTATGGCGGCGGTCGTCGGCGGATATGTCGCCGGTCAGCCCGCCGTTTCCGAATTGATGGTGTGGGGCGCGCGGGCGCAGATCGTCACCGGTTTGATCCTGGTGGGGATGGCCGATTCGATCGATTCGCTCGGCAAGGATCCGAATATGGCGAAGATCGGCACCAAACTGGTCATTTCGGTACTGGTCGCCGCGTTTGCCGAGATCGGTCGGGCGGATGCGAAGCGCGGGAAGGCGGTGCCGTGGATGACCCATGCCTCCGGTGGCTTGGCGATTCTCAACGTGTTCATCGCTGTGCTCTGGACGTGAGCGCCAGGTGACCGGCTCAGCTTCCGGTGCGGTCTGGTCCACCACGAGGACCCGAGCGGCGTGGTCGACGCGATATGACTTGCCACATTGGATCTCGACGCCAGGCACAACGAGTACCGCTAGGTCCGAAGCCGATTCGACCGGAGCATCGGCGCGGGCACGTTCGCTCATCTCGTCGTGGGGTGACGCGCTCGCTCCCGCGAGATTGATGCCACCGTGGACGTGATGGATCGCGCCGATCCCGCGGCTGGCCCCCAGGTGACCACGACGTCGGCGGTTGTCAGGTGATCGATGGTGGTCCGGGCGTGCACACGGAATCTCCACAATTGGTGCGGCTTCTCTCCACAGCGGGTGGCTAGGGTTTCGGTTCATGGAACAGAACGTGGCGGTCAGCGGGTCGGGGGCGCGACGGATTCTGGTGGTCGACGACGAGGTGACCATTGCAGAATCGGTGGCGGCGCGGTTGCGCGCGGAGGGGTTCACCGTCGATGTGGCCCATGACGGTCCCGGCGCCGTTGCCGCGGCGGAGGCGATGGCACCCGATCTGGTCGTACTCGATGTCATGCTGCCCGGCTTCGACGGCCTCGAGGTGTGCCGCCGCATCCAGGCCGCGCGTCCGATACCGGTCCTCATGCTCACCGCGCGCACCGACGAAACCGACCAGCTCATCGGCCTCGGGGTCGGCGCCGATGACTACCTCACCAAGCCGTTCTCCCTGCGCGTGCTGGCCGCCCGCGTCCAAGCACTACTGCGCCGGATGGACCGGGCCGTCGAACGCGACGGCACCAGCATCATCGTCGGCGACCTGCGCATCGACGTCGATCAGCGCCGGGTCTGGCGCGCCGATATCGAAGCCCAGCTCACCCCGCTCGAATTCGACCTGCTGACCCGCCTCGCGCGCCGCCCCCGCGTGGTGCTGGCCCGCGAACGCCTGCTCGAAGAGGTCTGGGACTGGGCCGACGCGGCGGGAACCAGGGCGGTCGACAGTCACGTCAAGGCATTGCGCCGCAAGCTCGGCGCAGACCTGATCCGCACGGTGCACGGTGTCGGCTATGCGTTGGAGGCGCGATGAGTGTGGGATCGCGAAACGATTCGATGCGAGGCGGTGGGCGCGACGAGGCTCCGGTCTCCGGCAGCGCGGCGGTTGCGCGGTGGCTGCGGGGCATATCGGACGCGGTGGCGGAGGTGCTGCCGCGTCCGCTGGATCCGGTGAAATCGATCAAGCTGAAATTCGCGATTCTGATGCTGGGGTCGGCCGGGGTGGCGTTCGGGTTCTTCCGGCTGCGGATCGGCTGGTTGCCGCCGAAGACGACGATCGCGGCGACGGTGATCGCGCTGGTCACCTCGCAGATCCTCGCGCACGGCACCACCAGGCCGCTGCGGGAGATGACGGCCGCGGCAAAACGGATGGCGCACGGCGACTACACCCGCCGGGTGCGCGCCAGTTCCCGCGACGAGGTCGGACAGTTGGCGGTGGCCTTCAATCAGATGGCTGCCGATCTGGCCGCCGCGGACCAACAGCGCCGCGACCTGATCGCCAATGTTTCGCATGAACTGCGCACCCCGATCACCGCGCTGAATGCGTTGCTGGAGAACATGGTCGACGGTGTCTCCACCCCCGATGACAAAACCCTGCGTACCGCACTCGCGCAAACCGAACGGCTCGGCCTGCTCGTCTCCGAACTGCTCGACCTGTCCACCATCGAATCCGGTGCCCGGGCACTGGATCGCGAACAACTCAACATCACACCGCTTTTGGCCGAGGTGGTCGCCGAGGCCGAGGTGATGACGGCGGCGCTCGGGCGCGGCGTGCGCTTCCGCACCGACGTGCAACCGAGCACCGCAAGCGTTTTCGCAGACCGTGCACGTTTGCATCAGGTGCTGCTCAACCTGCTCGATAACGCCGCCCGCCACGGCCCCGCCGGTGGCGAGGTCCGCATCGACGCCCGATCCGACCGCGGCAATCTCGTCATCGACGTCCAGGACCAAGGCCCCGGCATACCTATCGCTGAGCGCGCCACCATATTCGACCGCTTCACTCGCGGCGGCCGCACCGACGGCGGCGGCACCGGCCTGGGCCTGGCCATCTCCCGCTGGATAGTCGACCTGCACGGCGGCACCATCGCCGTCGCCGACCCCGGCTCCCGTATCCGCGTGGTCCTCCCGGCCCGCTGACCCGACCACCAACTCACCCACCCACACTCGCCGCGACCCGGAGCACCATCCGGGCTGATCCCGCATATCTTTAGGAAGGGACACCCTTGTCAGATCAACCCACCCCGAGTGATTCACCGCAACCGGATTCGATCACGGCATCGCCGAATGAGCCGAGCGCCCATGTCGAGTCGGCAACTGTCGCGTCCGATGCTGCCGGACCCGATCGTATTGAACCTGACGCTCCCGCACCTGGTGTGGTCGCATCCGATGGTGTCGGACCCGATGCTGCTGCACCTGATGCTGTCGCACCTGGCACTGTCGATGCGTTGACCAATACGGCTGAACCGGCGCCATCGGCTCAGGTATCGCCGAACGAATCCGTTGCCGAAGCGCATTCGGACGCAGCAGATCCCGCACCACCGTCGAAGCTCGCAGCGGACGCGGCGACAAGCGAACCCGAGTCGATCAAGGGTGCGGAGCCGGGGCAACCTCGTCGAGTGACGCGCCGATACAGAAGGCGCAGTGCCGAAGCAGATCCGTCGACCCCGGCCGACCAGAGCACGCCGTCTTCGAAGTCGACGGCATCACCGATCGGGCACGATCTGCGGACCTCGGCTGAGCCCGAGGGCGATTCGGTGCCGGCCGCGCACGCATCCGTCGAGGGGTCGGCTGCGTCGTCTACCGAGCGGATGCCGGATACACCCAGTGCAAAGCCAGAGGCGGTGGCACGAACGGAATCGGATGCGCCCGAGGTCGTGCCGCAAACTCCGGACTCGTCGTCGAGCGCGCCCGCGGGCACTTCGCCGAACGCGGTGGGTGCTTCTTCGAGCGCATCGGTTTCGACCGTGGCTGAGTCGGCCTGGTCGGTGAGTGCGTCGCCGAGTGTGCCGAATCCGTGGGAGGCCGCGTCGGCCTGGTCGGTGGGTGCGCCACCCAGTGCGTTGCATCCGTCGCCGAGTGCGTCGCGACCGCTGGCGCCGATGCCACCCATGCGGCCGTATCCGCCCGGATCCCGATCTGATATGCCAACCCCTTGGGTGGCGCCGGTGTCGAGACGGCGGCGCGTCGCCTGCCCGCCGGGTGTACTACCCGCCGCGGGAATCGCCGGACTCGCGGGCGCAGCGCTGATTCCACTGGATCGCCCTGGAATCGGTTGGCTACTGGCTGGTTCGGTCGCCGCAGCCGCGGTATTCACGGTGGATCGCCGCGCACGCCGGGCTGCCGCAGCGCGCGATACTGCCGGGGCAACCGGGGCGATACCGGATCCGTTGGCACCGGCGGAGCCATCATCTACCGCTTTCTCGGCGACTGTCAGCGGTCGGGTTCGACCGGAAGGTGTCGATGCGGCGGCGGATTGGGCCGATCCGAGTGCTCGATGGTCGAGCGCTGCTGGTGATGGCGGTGAACTGCGGTCCGAAGGTATTGGTGCGGAGTCGGATCAGGGTGATGCAAGTCCTGCGCAGGTGGCTGGGGCCGGCGGTGGCATCCCGCGGACAGCGGATTTGTCCGACTCGGGCGAATTGTTGTTGCTCGCTGCTGACGGGGCGGAGCGAGGTACCGGGCGGTCGGCCTCGGCGGTGACCGGGAGTCGTCGGTCCGACGGTGTCGATGGCGGAGTGGACCGGGCTGATTCAAAGGCTGGAGTGGGATTTGGTGTGCTCCAGGGGAATTGGGGGCGGGTTTGGTGGGTGGCGTTGGCGTTGGTATTGCTAGGGGTGGGGGCTGTTCGGGGTGCGGGGTGGTTGTTCGCATTGTGTGTGGTGGGGGCGGGGGTGGCCGGGTCGTTGGCGGTTGTCGGGCGGCGGTCGGTGCATGGGGCCTGGTATGACGTGATCGCGGTGCCGATCGAGTCGATTTCGGGCATTCCCTGGGTGTATTCGGCGTTCGGCCGGATCGGTGACGGTACGGCACGGCGGTCGTGGCGGGTCGGGATGTCGGTGGCGGTGACGCTGGCGTTGTTGGCAGTTTTCGTGCCTCTGCTGGGTGGTGCCGATGCGACTTTCGCGAAACTGCTGTCGGCGGTGACACCCCAGGTCGACGCGGAATCGGTGATGCGGTGGATTTTCACGTTCGTCGCAGTCGGATTCGGCAGCATCGGGGCGATGTATTTGCTGGCGGGTCCGCGTGCCGCGGCGACAGGGGAATCGAGGGGCGGCAGCCTGCGGCGGTTGGAGTGGGCGTTGCCGGTCGGCGCGCTGACGGTGCTATTCGCGGTCTTCGTCATCGTCCAATTCGTCGCGCTGTTCGGTGGCGACGCCTATGTGCAGCGCACCGCGAACTTGACCTACGCCGAATACGCACGCAGCGGATTCTGGCAGCTCTCGATCGTCAGCGTGCTCACGCTGGCTGTCATCGCCGTGGTCTTGCGTTGGGCCGCACGGGACTGCGCTGCGGATCGGGCCTGGCTGCGGATCCTGCTCTGCGCGATCAGCGTGCTGTCACTGATCATCGTCGCCTCCGCGCTCGGCCGCATGTGGACCTACCAGCAGGCCTATGGTTTCACCGTCATGCGTTTGCTGGTCGAGGTCTGCGAACTCTGGCTGGGCCTGGTCTACCTGCTGATGATCGCGGCCGCGCTCCGACTGAATGGCAGCTGGGTGCCGCGCGCCGCCATCGGCACGGCCATGGCGACCCTGTTCGTCCTGTCCATCCTCAATCCGGAAGGCATTGTCGCGGAGCGGAATATCGATCGCTGGCAGCACGGAAAGAACCTCGACACGGCCTATCTGAGAGGGCTCTCACCCGATATCGTCCCGGCCGTCGAGCGACTTCCCGAACCGCAGCGCAGTGAAGTGCTCGGCGCGATCCGCCGTCGCCTCGAAGAAGATACGTGGCAGGGATGGAACCTGTCCCGCGCGAACGCCCGTTAGGTCGTGCGCGGGACGGCAGTCATCGCATCCTCTGGATCGAATGTTGTCGGCGGGTTGTTGTTCGGTACCCGCCGGGCCCCGACCTACCATGTCCGCTGGCTCGTGGTCTCGGAACAGGCACGTGGCCGCGGTGTCGGCCGTGCACTGCTAACGGAGGCGCTGCGCAGATTCGTGCAACCTCCCGCCACCATCGAGGTCATCACCTTCGGGCTCGGGCATCCCGCTCCTGCCGCCCGCGCGTTCTACGACACCCTCGGCTTCACCCCGGCTGAAGTGGTCGCCCCTGGCCCGGAAGGCGGTCCACGCCAAGCCTTTCGGCGAGCGGTTCCGCCGGGGCGATAGCGGATCTGTGGTTACCGAGCATGGCGAGACAAGACGTCGGGTCGCCGGTGCCTAATTGAGCGCGCGATGGACGGCATCGGCCGGATCGGCGGCGAGTTGTGCTGCCGCTATGGGGTTTCCGGCGGCATCGTGGAGTTGCCAGCCGCCGAGAGAGACGACGGGGATGCCACCGCGGTGGCGCGCGAAGGCAAGTTCGGAGAGGGCGCCCCAGGAGCCGCCGATCACGATGACGGCGTCGGCGGAGTGGATGAGGATGGCATTGCGGGCCTCGCCCATATTTGTGTAGAGGACGGCGGATAGGCCGGGGCAGGCGCCGGAGCGGTCGGTGTCGGGGCGGATACCGATGACGAGACCGCCCGCGCGGGCGGCACCCGCGGCCACCGCGGCCATGACGCCGGTGCCGCCGCCGCAGAGCACGGTGGCACCGGCGGTCGCGAGCAGTCGCCCGACCTCCTGGGCCCATCCGGCCTCGGTGTCGGTGCAGTCACGTGGTCCGCATACCGCGACCTGTAGGGGTGTGTGACCAGCCATGGCGTCGACGATAGTTGCGAGTGATCTGGTTCGGCGGGCACGCGCGCCGCGCATGAAGAAGTCAGTGTGCGCGCTCGGTGAGCAGCGTATCGAGTTGGGTGGCGAAGTCTTCGGCGGCGGAATTGTATCCGACGTGGTCGCCCGCGAATTCCAGGATGTCGAGTCCGAGGCTTTCGCTGAGCACGGCGTTGGGCTGGGCGGGGAAGGTGTCCTTGGAGTCGTGACCGACGGCGAGGACCAGCTTGTCCGCCGCGGCGCGCAGCGCGTCGAGATCCGGTGTGTAGCGGATGTACTGGCGCATTTCGTGCTCCATCCAGAACATCATGTTCTGCTGGATGCGCTTGGTCATCGCCGCGACCTCGGGGCTGGGTTCCTCGGTCGGATCGTGTTGCGGCCGGTGCAGCCCGACGCCCTTGGCGAAGCGGCTCATTGCGGCGAGGTGCCCCTCGGACTTGCTGGTGCGATAGACCTCGTCGAAGAAGGTGAGCCACTTGTCGGCATCGGGGAGCACGGTCGCCAGCGGTGGTTCGTGTGCGATGAGGGTATGCACGAGTTCTGGATGTGCGGTGAGCAATTCGAGTGCGACGACGGCGCCGGAACTGCTGCCCAGTACCGCGGCAGGCTGGTCGCCGAGGTGGGTGAGCAGGGCCGCAGCATCGGCGCCGTCGAGTTCGACGCGATGGTCGGTCGCACCGTCCTCGGGACTGCGGGAGAAGCCGCGCCGATCGTAGGAGACCACGGTGTAGCGGTCGGCGAGTCGTTTGGCGATCCGGTCGAAGCTTCCCGCATCGCCGTTGCCGCCGGGGATGAGCAGCAGCAGGGGCCCGGTGCCGCGGATCTCGTAGTGGAGTGTGGCGCCGGGGAAGGTGAGGGTGTGGTCGGTGGGGATGTCCATGGGAAAGGCTCCTGGTAAGAAGGACAGTTGCCGCAACGCTTCCCGGATGACGGGCAGTGCCGCGGTGGGTGGGTCGGCATCGACCCAGCGGTCGGTACCGACCTGCAGTGCCGTCGCGATGGCGCCAGCCATGATCCGCGGGAACATATCGGAATGCGGGTCGCGGCCGGTGCGTTCGGCAATGGCTATCGCGATGGCCTCTTGGATGACGGCTTGCGCCTTGAGATATTCGCCCTGTAATGCGGGCTCGGTGGTGATCAGCCGAATGCCGCGGATCCAGGCCGGATCGGGCGGTTCGTCATCGCGGAATTCGGCGAGTACCGCGTGAATGACAGCGGGCCACAGCGATTCGGCCGCCGGACGATCGTGCAATCCGTCCGCGATCCGCCGTGCCCGATCCACCGCCACCGAACAGACGGCCTCGTACTTACTGGCGAAGTAGTTGTTGAATGTGCGTGGCGAGACGCCCGCCGCCGCCGCGATGTCCTCGACCAGCACATTGTCGAGCCCGTGCGCGACCGCCAGCCGCAGCGCCGCGAACCCCAGCGCCTCTCGAGTCGCCAGCTTCTTGCGTTCGCGCAACCCGAGTACGAATGCCACGCCATTCACGATACGCAAACTTGCGGGGCGCGCAAGATTGCGTGATCAGAAAGTTTTGCGCCGCAACGAGATCAGCGACGCGTCAACCGCCATCGTATGAGATCAGCAGAGCCGCAGTGGGCCCCAGCGAATTCGGCGTTGCTAGGCGGATTTGCGCAATACCGCAAGCCGTCCGAGCAACCAGGCGACCACCACCGCGGCCAGGAACGACAACAGCGACGCACTCATCCACGCCTGCTTGGTGAAGTGCACCTTCTCCTGCACGTCCACCCAGAAGTGCGTCCACACGCCTGCGTCACCCGGGTTGATCAGCTGGTACACCGAAAGTCCCACCAGCCATGCGAAAACCATGCCCCAGCGAGAGGGGGCGTTCGCCTCGGTATTCCACTGTCCCTTCGCGCGCAGGAAGAAGTCCGCGACCAGGACCCCGAGCAGCGGCACGAACACCGATCCGATCAGACCCAGGAAACCGAAGTAGTTCGCCATATTCAGCCGCAGCGCCAACAGTGTGATCAGGACGCCGAGACCGATCGACAGCACGCGCCGGTCGACCCGTGGCGCGAGGTTCTGGATCGAGACGGCCGTGGAGTACACATTCGCGAACGACTGGTCGGCCTCACGAAAGACGAAGATGAAGAAGAACACCGCGCCGAGGCTCACATTCAGGAACGGCGAGTACACCCCGCTATCGCTGGAGGCGAGTGCCAGCGCGAACAGTCCCAATACATACGCGACGATCTGGGTGACCGCGTACGCCCCACTGGCCGCACCGAATGCCGCACCGGTGCTGCGGGAATGCCGGGTGTAGTCGGCGGCGACCGGGACCCAGGAGATGGACACGGCCAGCGCCGCGTCGGTGGCGATCCAGAACAGGTTCCAGTCGACGCCGAACGGCCCGTCGCCGGTTGGGCCCGGGTTGGTGGTGAGGTCGGGCAGGCCGGCCCGCACGAACTGGATGTAGAACCAGATCAGCGCGATCACCACACCGACGGTCACGAATCGGCGCAGCATCCGCACCGAGCCCAACGGCCAGATCGTCAACATGGTCGTCAGCACTCCCGCGGCGACCACGTAAACCCAGTGCGGCCCACCGTGGAACAACTCCTCGGCCGCATCGCCGATGACGATCAGCTCGAAGGTGCCCCATCCGATCAGCTGGGCGATATTGAGCACCGTCGGCAGATAGCTGAGCTTGGCGCCGAACAGACCGCGCAGCAACATCATTGCGGGTTTGCCGGTTTTCGCGCCCGGCACCGCGGCCAGGCCGAGCATGAGTCCGCCGACGACCGTTCCGATGATCATCGCGAGAATGCCTGCGGCGATGGAGATCTGGGCCGCGCCATCGGTATTCGGCGCGAGCACGGTGTAGGCGCCGGAGAAGGCGATCAGGCTGACGCCGAGGTTCGCCCAGAATGCGCTCTGATCCCAGAACGAGAGCACCTTCGGTGCGGGCTGGTCCAGGGTCAGCGGAGCTTCGCGCCGCTCGGATCGATCAAGGGTGGATGCAGACATCCCGGTACCGCTCTCCCTACGCCGGAATTACCCGGACAGGTTCATGCGGTCGGCGAAGCATGGGGTCCGCCCTCTCAGCCCGGCCGTGCCCGAGCTCCCGCGCTGGGGTTTGTTCGGGCGAAATGTTACACCGGTCCGCGGCTGCGCCCGGCCCGGCCTTCGGACATTCCAGACAGGTTCCGCGGTCCGCCCACGAAAATCGCGGCGAGCGTCCATACTGTCGCTACCGATCTGGTTATCGCCCGGTTATCTGCTGCTCATCGCCCGCCGACCCTGGAGTGAGACGCGCCATGATCCTGATCGCTGTGCACGAGACCGTACTGGCCCAAATCGACAATCCGACGCCGGAGGCACCGCCCAACTCGGACAAGATTCTCCAGATGGTCCGCTACCTGACCTGGCTGGTGATGCTATCGGGCGTCTGCGGCATCACCTACGCGGGCGGGCGCTTCGCGTGGGAGAAGTGGAACAACAGCACCTACGACTCGCCGAAGATGCTCGCCGGAGCGATGCTCGGCGGCGTCATCGCATCCAGTGCGGGCACCATTATGAATACCCTGGTCGGCTGAAACCCGCTGCCGCGCTTGCTGGTTGCGCGAGGTCTGGGGTACGGGTGACGGTTGCTTTCGCGGCGTGCGCGAAGGCGACCGCATCGTGGACCGCGGCGCCGCCCGGGTCATTGTTGAAGTAGACGAAGACGTCTTCGCGGTCCGACCAGGTGTCGGCCAGGCGGCGCGCCCAACTCGTGAGTGCTGTGCGGCCGTAGCGCGGTGGCGGTGTCGCGCGTCCGGAATGCAGTCGCAGATAGCCCCAGTCCGTCGTGCGCCACAGCGGAGTGACCGGGCGGGAATCGGCGTCGGCCCAGCACAGCGCGGCACCGCATTCGGCAAGTACGGCACGGACTTCCGCATTCCACCAGGACTCGTGTCGTGGTTCGACGGTGACCCGCGTGTCGGTTGGAAAACAGCGCAGACAGGTGTCGAGCAGTGCCGGATCGGCGCGCAGCGTCGGTGGGAGTTGCAGCAGCACCGGACCCAGCTTCTCGCTCAGTCCGGATGCGTGCGCCAACAGCCGCGCGACGGGTTCCTCGGGCTCGCGCAGCCGCTTGATATGGGTGAGAAAGCGACTGGCCTTGACCGCGAAACAGAATCCGGGCGGTGTCCGGTCCCGCCACGACGCGAAGGTTTCGGTGCTCGGCAGTCGATAGAAGACGCTGTTGCTCTCGACGGTCGCGAATCCCGCGGCGTAGCACTCCAGCCACAGCCGCTGCGGCAGTTCTGCCGGATACAGGACGCCGCGCCAGTCGCGGTACTGCCAACCCGATGTGCCGACGAGCAGGGGCATATCTCCATCGAAGCACGCGCATCCCTTTCCCGGGACTGCTATATCAACTACGCTATGTAGTAGAAGATATCGGGAGGGCGCGATGCGGGCACAGTCGGTAGTCGAGCGTCGAATAGCGTTGGCGCAGTGGAGTTTTCTGCAGTGGGCTGTCTTCGTGCTCGGTGCGGTGCATATCGCATGGGCGATCGCGGGGTGGATCGCCGAACCCAGTTTCGAACTCGGTGAACACGCTCCGGCGACACCGGTGCTCGGCATGGACTACAACGGCTGGCACGCGGTGGCCGGGCTATTGCTGTTCGGGCCCGCGCTGATAGCCGCGACCCGCAAATCGTGGTCGGCCTGGTACTGCGTGATCGCCGGGTCGGGTGGCGGATTTGCGGTCGGAGTGTGGGCGCTGTTCTCGCACCGTGTGCTGGTCTTCAGCTTCCCGAGCCATGTGACGGACGCGATCGAGCACCTGGTGACCGGCGCGACGCTATTGGCGCTGGTCGCCGTTCAGGCCATCCGCGACGGTGGATTGCGCCCGGTCTTCGGCACGTCTCAGTAACAGCCTTCGAGGGTTGCGGCGGCGAGGGTGTCGATGACATCGATGACATCGTTGTGCGCGTGTAGCGCGGCGCGTTGGCGGCGGGCACCGTTGCCGCGCGCCACGACCGCCTCGACGGTATCGGTGACGAAGTCCAGGTCGCCGGACTGCTCGAGTGCCGGGCCGACATAGTCGATCAACCGAGCGAGCAGTGTGTGGTTCGGAAAGGGACGCCCGGTCAGGGTGTCGAGGCCAGCGCCGTCCAGGCCGGACCGGGCGGCCTTCCAATACGCGGCGCGCAAGAGTTCTGCAGATACCCGCGGCGGGGGCCGCCGGTCCTGCTGCGCCATCACGACCCCGGCGCGAATCAGCGTGGCCAATAGCGCCGTCTCCTCGACGGTCGCCGGCACATCGCTGACGCGCACCTCGACGGTAGGAAATGTCGCCGAGGGCCGAACATCCCAGTACACCATCGCGGTATCGAGAATGCTGCCGCTGGCCAGCATCATCTCGACCATATCGTCGTAGTCCGCGATGGAGTCGAAAAAGGGTGGGGGACCGGCGCTGGGCCAGCGTCGCCACATAATGCTGCGCCAACTGGCGTATCCGGTATCGGTGGCGCGGTAGATCGGGGAATTGGCCGTCAATGCCAGCAATACCGGCAGCCAGGGTCGCAGATAATTCCCGACCTGCACGGCGGTTTCTCGATTCGGCACCCCGACGTGTACATGGCAGCCGCATAATCCCTGCTCATGTGCGAGCATGCCGAAATTGCGCTCGATGCGCCGGTAGCGGGGGGTGTCGGTGACCGGAAAAGCGTCTGGCACGGCAGGCGGCACCGCGACGGCGAGCAGGCGCGCGCCATGCTTTTCCGCGCAACCCGCGACAGCTGTGCGCAGTCGACGCAATTCATCGAGCAATTCCGAGGTCTGGGTGTGCACCGCGGTATTGGTTTCGACCTGACAGCGCGTCAGCTCCAACTGCAGATCGATCCCGATCTCGGCCGCGGCCGTCGCAACTTCGACATTGCGCGGGCTGGGGGCGCCACTGATCGGCTCCGCCAGCAGGAACTCCTCCTCCACGCCAACAGTCGGCGAGGCCGCGTCCATTCCTGGAGTTTACTGCGCGCGGTGCGCGCGTCGATCGCGATGGCCAGCGTCGATGAATTTCCGATATCCGGATCGTCCTACCGATATGGACGCAACCAATCTCGCAGACCTGTACGAGTTGCCGCCGCTCGACTGGGCCGATATTCGAAAACGGCTCGACGGCGGAATCGAACAAGGCCCCGGCAGCAATGGCCCGGACCGGCACACCTGCTGGCTGACCACGATCAACCCCGACGGCAGCCCGCATGTGACCGCTGTCGGCGCGCTGTGGGTCGGGGGCGCCTTCTGGTTCGTGACCGGCGCACGCACGCGCAAGGGCCGTAATTTGGCCCGCGATCCGCGCTGCTCGGTGAGCGTATCGACCCATGAGTTCGACCTGGTGCTCGATGGCACCGCCACCCAGGTCACCGACACCACGCTGGTCGCCGATATCGCGCGGCGCTATGTCGGTGCGGGTTGGCCCGCCCGCGTGGACGACACCGGCCGAGCACTCACCGCCGCCTACAGTGCCCCCTCTGCGGGCCCGCCGCCGTGGCAGGTCTACCGCGTGACCGCGCGCACCGCGACCGCCCTGTCGACGGTGGAACCGGGCGGTGCGACCCGCTGGCGGTTCTGAGTCTCGCCCCCTGCCGTCGCGGTCCACGGGGTATAGCTCCCGCCGAGATCCCCGCGAGGCCGTGATCGCAGCGTCGACTATTACCGGCGAGGTAATCGTTTCTGAGCCGTGCGGTTCGTAGGATCGGCAGGGTGAGTACGCAGACAGCCGGTGACCTGTTGCGCCACTGGCGGCTCGAGCGCAGGCTCAGCCAACTGGAATTAGCCGGGCGCGCCGAAACCTCCGCGCGCCATCTGAGTTTCATCGAAACGGGTCGCGCGAATCCGAGCCGCACCATGGTCGTGCACCTGTGTGAGCAGTTGGAGATCCCGTTGCGCGAACGCAACCGGCTGCTGCTCGCGGCCGGTTACGCTCCGGCCTACGCCGAACCCGACCTGGATACCCCGGCGATGGACGCGGTGCGCGGCGCGATGCGCCAGATCCTGGCCGGACATGAACCGTATCCGGCGCTGGCCATCGACCAGGGCTGGAACATGATCGACGCCAATGCCGGTGTCGCACTGCTGTTGGCGGGTATCGACTCGAAGCTGCTCACCGCACCGGTGAACGCGCTGCGCCTGAGCCTGCATCCCGACGGTATGGCCAGCCGCATCATCAACCTCGCCGAATGGCGCGGCCACATTTTCGAGCGCCTGGCCCGCCAAATCGAGGTCACCGGCGCGCCGGAACTGATCGAGCTCCGTGACGAACTGCGCCGATATCCGGGCGGCGAAGTAGATCTCGCGCTGCCCGAACCCGACCAATCGGTGGTGCCGCTGCGCCTGCGTCACGAGGACCACGAACTGTCGTTCATCAGCGTCACCACCGTTTTCGGCACCCCGATGAACGTCACCGTCGCCGAACTGGCGATCGAATCGTTCTTCCCCGCTGACGAGGAAACCAAGAAGCGCCTCACCGCGGCATCCCGATGATCCGGCGCGCCGATCGAATCGTGGGAACGCATGGGATGCAGTCGCATACGATCCCAGATGCTGGTGAAGTCGAAGACCATTCCGACGTATCCGAAACTGCGGCGCGGAACTGGGAGTCGCTCGGGCGGTACGGGCGCGGGCGCCTCGGCGCGCTGAACGAGGTCCGGTGGAAGTGATTCCCGGTGCGTAACACGACGCATCGGAACCGGGAGTTCGGGCGGGGAACGAGTTGAGAGCAGGCCAGGTGAAGCAGTCGGCGCGGCTCGCGGAGTTGCTCGGCGTCCCGGTGCGCGCGATGACCGATGTGGGGTCGAGTCATTCGTGGACGCTGCATCGGGCCGTGCTCGCCGATGGCCGGGAAGTCTTCGTCAAGGCCGCGCTCGATCGGGCGCAGGTGTTCCGGGCGGAGGCGGCGGGGCTTCGGTGGCTCGCGGTCGGGGTGCCCGAATTGGTGCCCGAAGTGCTCGCGGTCGACGACCGGATGCTGGTGCTGCCGTGGCTGTCCCGAGCCGCCCCGACGACGGCCGCCGCGGAACGTTTCGGCCGCGATCTCGCCGCGCTGCACGCGAATTCGCCGGGATCGTTCGGCGCGCCCTGGGCAGGTTGGATCGCCGACCTGCCGCTGGACAACACCCGATTCGACGGCTCATGGGCACGCTGGTACGCCGACCATCGCCTCGCCCCATACCTTCCGCGCGCCGCCCCCGACCTCGGCCGCGACGGTATTCGCCTGCTGGAGCGCGTCATCGACGAGATCGAAACCCTGGCGGGTCCGAGCGAACCGCCCAGCCGCATCCACGGTGACCTGTGGTCCGGCAACCTGCTGTGGACCGCCGACCGCGCACTGCTCATCGACCCCGCCGCCCACGGCGGTCACCGCGAAACCGATCTCGCGATGCTCGCCCTGTTCGGTGCACCGCAGCTGGACCGAATCCGCGGTGCCTACCACGAAATCGACCCGCTGGCCGACGGCTGGCGCGCCCGCATCCCGCTGCATCAACTGCACCCGCTGCTGGTGCACGTCGTGCTCTTCGGCGGCGGCTACCGAAGCCAGACGCTCACCGCAGCCGCCGCCGCGCTTGCGGCATAGCGCCGTATCAGCTCGTTTTCGCGATGACCTTCTCCGCGAACCGCGACAGGTGCGCGATCTTGGTGTCCAGCGCTTCGGTATCGGGTTCGGTCGTATACGGATAGCGGAAGCCCACGATCACATCGGTGACACCCTTGTCCTCCAACCGTTTCACGCCGTCCACGGTGAAGCCGTCCAGCGAGATGACGTGCACCTCGAAGTCCTTGCGGGTGCCGTATTCGGCGCGCAGGGTATCGAGTTTTGCGAGCAGCCGGTCCAATTCGGCCGGGTCGCCGCCCGCGTGCATCCAGCCATCGCCGCGCTGGGCCGCGCGCCGCAAGGCCGGGCCGCTGTGTCCGCCGATGAGGATCGGGATCGGCTCGGTGGGCACCGGGCTGATCTTGATGGGCGGCAGATCGTAGTACTTCCCATGGAATTCGAAGTAGCCGCCCGCGGTGAGACCGCGCACGATATCGATGCATTCGTCCATCCGTGCGCCGCGATGTTCGAATGGCACACCCATGATCTCGAAATCATCCGGCCACGGGCTGATACCGACGCCGAAACCGAACCGGTTACCGCTCAACGCCGCGATCGAGGCGGCCTGTTTCGCCACCAGCACCGGCGGACGGATGGGCAGCTTCACCACGAACGGGGTCAGGCGCAGTGTCGTGGTGGCCGCCGCAATGGCCGCCGACAGCACGAATGCCTCGATGAACGGCTTGTCCTCCAAGAACTCCCGGCTGCCGTCGGGGGTATACGGGTAGGTCGCGTCGGATTCCTTCGGATAGGCCACGCTGTCGGCAATCGTCATCGACGTATACCCGGCCACCTCCGCGGCCTGCGCCAGCGGCACATAGTAGGTCGGATCCGTCATTGTCTCGGCATAGGTGAATCGCATGTCAATCGCCTTCCATCCCGGTACTTTCGGCGCGGTGCGCCCTGTTCGGTGCCGCCCCCGATATGCCAGCCGCATGCGCACCGGCGCGGCGTCCGAAGTAGGACCCCTCGCCGAGACACGTCCCGCTGGCATAGCCGGAACTGTCCTGTGCCAGATTCGAGGCGCAGGCGCCCGCCGCGTACAGCCCGGAGATCACCGATCCGTCGGCGCGCAGCACTGCACCGTCGACGGAGGTACACAGTCCACCGAGAGTGAATCCGACGTAGGTGGCCCGGCCCGGCGTGAGATCGAAGGCACCCCACGGGCCTTCGGTCAACGGGGTCAGCCAGTCGGGATGCTTGCCGAATTCGGGATCGCGTCCTTCGACCGCCGCGGTGTTGTACCCGGTCAGGGTCCTGTGCAGGGCGCCATCGGGGATACCGAGCGCCGCTTCCATCTCCGAGACCCGGTGCCAGCCGTCGATGAATTTCACCATCGGCAGCTCCGGCCACCCCATATGCTTGCTGTCCACGATCAGATAGGCCGTCGAATCCGGTTGCGCGACAACAGCACCCGCTGTCCGCCCGTGATAGGAATCCTCCGCGACGAACCGCCGACCGGCCTTGTTCACGATGATCCCGTACAGCAGATCGGCCGGGGGATAGAACGACGCGGTCAGGAACACCCCGTCCATCCGCGTGACGGCGCCGCCCGCCGACTGCCCGAGCCGAATGCCGAGCCCGTCATCGGATGGCACACCCAGCGGCAGAAAGTGTTCGGCCGATCGCGAGCTGTAGGCGGCGAGCATCTCCGGATTCATCACGAACCCGCCCGCAGCGAGCACCACTACTCCGGCGGCCGCACCGTGGCGCCAGTGCACCCCGACGATCCGCCCATGCGCGTCGGCGACGAGCTCGCGCACCGCGGTCTCGTACCGCACCTCGATACCCAACTCCCGGACCCGCTCGGTGAGCACCGCCATCACCTGCTGCCCGCCGCGCTCGGCCAGCGCGTTCACCTTGTGCCCGCGCGGTGCCGGGTGCGCCTGATCGCGGTAGGGCCACACCTTTTCGTTGCCGGTCCACATCAGCCCCTCGGTTCCGGGCTGCACCACCGACTTCCCGGGATAGAACGACCGCTCGAACTCGATCCCGTGCGCCTCCAGCCAATCGAAATGCGCGACGCTCTCGGTGCAGTACGCGTGGATCTTGGCCGCGTCGGGCTCCGGAGTGACCGCCTCGAGATAGGCGATCATCGCCTCGACGCTGTCGGCATGTCCGGTTGCCGACTGCACCGGTGTGCCGCCCCCGAGATAGAAGTGTCCCGCCGCCAGTGCCGACGCCCCGCCCGCTGTGCTGCTACGTTCCAGCAGCAGTACCCGCGCGCCTGCTTCGGCCGCGCTGATCGCCGCGCACGCTCCCGCGATCCCGAAGCCGACCACGATCACATCCGCGATGGCGTCCCATTCGACCGGGCCGGTAATGAGCTGGGGGAGTTCGATTCCTAGGCCCATGGATTCGAATAACCCTCCGGGATCAGGTAATCGAACATCGCCTTCATATCCGCCGACAACCGCATGAGCTCAACGGTCGAACCGAGCGCACCGCCATCGAGATAGGTGAATTCCATTCCGACACCCTCGAACGCACCCCGTGCGAGGATTTCCGCCCCGTTCGTCCTCGCCTCGGCCAGCGCCGCGTCATAGTCCTCGGGCACCCACGCGATGTGATGCAGTCCCGGCCCCACCGTATCCAGATGCTCGGAGTACAGGCTGATCCCGGATTTCGGCTCGATCAGCTCCAATTGCTGCCCGCCCGCATATCCCAGCGTCACGGTGATCGTGTAATCGGCTGGCGCGCCACGCAATTCGCATGCCTGCGGCCCGAAGTGCACATCCGGGATGGTGAACCACTCGGCGACGCCATAGCGCTCGGTGTACTCCCGTCGGGCTGCATCGATATCGCGCACCACCCAGCACAGCTGGAAGATCGGACCCCGCGCGATGGTCATCGGATCACCTCAACTCCGCCCAGCGACTCGTCGGATTCGCAAAAAAAGCCGGTACGCACGACCAATTAATCACTGATGCTTAACATCGTCAATACCCGGATTTAGTACAGTTCTGACATGGCCACCGAGGATCCGCGTGCCGCGCTGCTCGACGCGGGCGAACGACTCATCGCCGAACGCGGCGTGGACGTCCCGCTGCGCGATATCGCGGCGGCCGCGGGCCAGCGCAACAACTCAGCGGTGCACTACTACTTCGACTCCCGCGGCGGGCTGATCGAGGCCATTGTCGAACGCCGCATGAACTGGCTCGAGGACCGCCGCATGGGTCTGCTCGCCCAGCACGAGGCCGACGGCACCGCACACGAGATCCACACACTGGTCGCCATGCTCACCGCACCCATCCTCGAACTCATCGGCACACCGCGGATCACCCACTACGGCCGCTTCCTCGAAGTGGTGCGCGCCCACCCCGTGGTCGCCGACGCCCGCCGCCTCGCCGGTGCCGACCGCGCCGCCGTGCGCATCATCGCCACCCGCCTCGACGCGGCCCTCGCACAACTCCCACCCCGCCGACGCCGCCAACGCCTGGAAACCATGGCAACGGTGATGTTCGCCTTGATCGCCGACTATGAACGTGCGCTGGAAGCGGGTGTGCGCACCGCGGACCCGGACAGCGATGCGGCCGAAATCATCGACATGATCGTCGCCATGCTCACCGTGCCGGTCCACCAGGCGACACCCGGTGGCGCATAGAATTTCTGTTCGGGATCGAACTGGACATCAGTGGTCGCGACTGCGCCGTATCAGGATGTCAGCGGTATCCGTAGTCGTGCCAGTTCGCGAGGACCCGTTGCTGGACATCGGTAGGCCAGCCGTTGGCGAAGCTGCCTTTGACCGGCCGGTCTTCGGTGCTGAAGAGGTCGGCGAGCAGACAGTTGTAGACCACTTTCCCGGCGCGGTAGGAGTGCGCCTCGACCTCGGACAGGTAGACCGACAGTTGGACGTGTGGTTCGGCGGGGAAGTGGACTTCGCCGTGTTCGGGGTGGGCGCGGGTGGCGAAGGCCCACACGACATCCTTGACGTCGGCGATGTCGACATCGTCCTCGACCACGAGCACTTTCGGCACACCGAACCCGGCTTTGCCGGCAAAGACCACCTCACCGACCTTGCGTGCGAATTCGGCGGAGGGAATCGGAAGAGTCTCGTGCCAGTCCGAGCGCGCCGAGACGATCAGCCAGTGCATCGCCGACTCGTAGGAGAACCAGGTGGAGGCGATCGGTAGCCCGACCTCGCGGAGTTGGTGGAGGATCTCGGCAGCGTGCATGGTGCCAGTGACGGTGTGGTCCTCCTCCACCGGCGGGCCGGCGGCGACGACGGGCAGGATGGCGCCGTCGCGGTGGGTGATCGCGCTGACGTGGAAGACCGGCTTCAGTGATTGCTCCATGGCGTTGTAGCCGGGGTATTCGTTCATCGGCCCCTCCATGACGGTCTCGTCGAAGGCGATGTGACCCTCGACGACGATCTCGGCGGTGGCCGGGACATGCAGATCGACCGTTTCGGCGGGGACTACCTCGATGCCCTCGCCGAACAGTGCCCCCAGGAAGTGGGATTCGTCAACGCCCTCGGGCAGCGGCATCCCGCCGACGAAGGGGAGTCCGGGCTCGACGCCGAGGGCGAGGGCGATGGGCATCGGTTTGCCTTCCTGCGCCCACTTAGCGCGGATGATGCCCAGGTGCTGCGGTCCGGGGATGAGGCAGGCCAGCGTATTGCGACCGGCGATCATCATGCGGTTGACAGACCAGTTCGTCCACGATCCGTCGGGGGTCCTGGCGATGTTCATGCCGTAGGTTTGGATGTAGCGGCCGCCGTCGTTGCCGTGTATCAGCGGGGTCGGGAAGGTCAGTAGGTCGATGTCGTTGTCCCGCAAGATGTTTTGCTTGCACGGCGCATTCGCGGCGGGGACGACCCGGGGTGGGATGCCTGGTTTGTTCCGCGCGGCGACGATTGTTTCGATGATGTCCTGCCCGGTGGCGTCGGCGGGCAGCCCGAGCGCCAAGGCAATTCGTGCGAGCGGGTGACCTTCTCCCGATAGTGCACCCGGGGCACCGAGCACCCGAAATCCGGTGCCTTGGTAGCCGGTGATGTTGGTGAACAGCGGCGCTGGCGCACGCAGGTCGTAGGAGCGACGGATGATCGCGCCGATCTCGAGATTCCAGTCGACTTCACGGTCGATCTGTTGGAGTTCGCCGATGCGTTCCAGTTCCGCGATGAATTCGCGCAGACTACGCAGGTGTGTCAACGGTGGTTCCCTTCAACATGTTCGGGTGTTCTCCCCAGCGGGGCAGGTCGGGTACTTCGATGCCCAGTAGATCCAGTGCGCGTCCCGCACTGTGGTCGACGATGTCGGCCACCGATTGCGGGTCGAGGTAGAACGCTGGCACGGGCGGCATGACGATGCCGCCCATCTCGGTGACGGCCGTCATCGCACGCAGGTGCGCGAGTGTCAACGGAGTCTCGCGGACCATCAACACCAGCCGGCGGCGCTCCTTGAGCGTGACATCAGCGGCCCGAGTGAGCAGGTTGTCGTTATCGGCATGGGCGACGGCCGACAAGGTGCGGATCGAGCACGGCGCAACGATCATCCCGTCGGTGCGAAACGACCCGGAGGCGATGGCCGCGCCGATCTCGGCAGGGCGGTAGGTCACCTCAGCCATAGCCGCGAGATCCCTTGCACTCAAACCGGTCTCGTATGCTCTGGTCTGCTGGCCGGCCGGACTCACGACAAGATGCGTTTCCACACCCGCTTTGCGGGCCAACTCCAAAACCCTTATGCCGTAGACGATTCCGGTTGCGCCGCTGATCCCGACCACCAAACGCTTCGAACTGCTCACCTGAACCAGCTTCCTGCGAATTCCCAACGATGATCAACAGTCAAAATGGGGGTTTCGATAAACGGAGCTAATGGATAGGTTGATGATCGTGGACGTCAATCGCGTCGATCCCGCTGAGATGGAAGTCTTTCTTACTCTCGCCGAGGAACTGCATTTCGGACGTACAGCGGAGCGTCTCGGCCTGTCGCAGCCTCGCGTGAGTCAACTACTCCGCTCGCTCGAGCGTCGCGTGGGCCGCCGACTGGTTGAGCGGACCAGCCGACGAGTCGCTCTCAATCCGCTCGGCGAGCACCTACTCGCGGGCGTGCGTCCGGCATTCGATGATCTGCGCCGCGCGTTCGCCGCCACGCGGGCAGCCGCACTGGGCTTGCGTATCGGATTCCTCGGGCCGTACGTCACGACACTGGACGTGCCGGTGGCCCACTTCCGGGACCGCTACCCTGACTACGCGGTTTCGCTGGTTCAGGTCCCGTGGACCGACATCTTCGGCCCGCTGCGCCGCGCCGAGATCGACATCCAGATCTGCCTTGCTCCGGTGCGGCAGCCCGATCTGATCGTCGGCCCGCAGCTCGCGATCTTCCCCCGACTGTTGGCGATCGCCCGCTCTCATCCCTTTGCGGCCCGGCCGCGGCTCGACATCGAGGATCTGGCCGACTTGCGAGTTATCGGACCGAATGCGAACGTCCCGCCGGAGTTCGCCGACGAGTTCTGGCCGCCATCGACGACCCCGTCGGGCCGTCCCATCCCGCGCGATTCGGGGACTGCTTGCACCGAACCGGAGATGCTCAGTGCCGTCGCGCGCGGCGACCGCGTATTCGTCACCACCGCGGCCCTGCCTACCCATTTCTCTCACCCCGACGTGGCGTTCGTGCCACTCACGGGCATGCCCGACGCCAGGGTCCTGCTCGTTTGGCGGCGCGACAATCCTTCCGCTCACGCCACCGAATTAGCGCGTCTGGTAGCCCAGCTCTGATCGGGGGCGGGTGGCAAACCCTTGCGCGCTAGGAATGGTTGCTGTTCCTGAGTCCGTCGAGGACAACGACTCCAAGGTGACCAATGGGCGCACCCGGATCGAGATCTCGGGCACCGCCGGCGATCTGGCAATCGTCTCCGGTGCCAACGGGCCGGGCGGGATTTCACTGAGTGAACTGCGCCTGCTGGGTTCCCGCGGCGAGGAAACATGGCAGCCGCTGCCGGGCGAGGATCCGCCTGGCGGCGCTAATCACGCCAGACGGGTGGGCGCTTCGCCAGGAAGGCCGCCATCCCTTCGCGGGCGCCGGGGAGTTGGGCGGCGGCAGCCATGACTTCCAAGGCGAGGGCGTAGGCATCTGCTTCGGGGCGGTCGAGTTGGCGGTAGAGAGTGCGTTTGCCGAGTGCCTTGCTGGCCCGGCTGCCCCTGGTAGCGCGGGCGAGCAACTCGGCCACGGCAGTGTCGAGCTCGGCATCTGGCACCGCTCGGTTGATCAGGCCCCACTGTTCGGCGGTGCGGGCATCGATCGGGTCGCCGGTGAGGGCGAGTTCCATCAGGCGTTTACGGCCGACCGCGCGCGCCACCGGCACGGCGGGAGTGTGGCAGAACCAGCCGCCCTTGCCGCCGGGAAGCGCGAAACCGGCCGATTCGGCGGCGACGGCCAGGTCGCAGGAGGCTACCAGCTGGCAGCCGGCGGCAGTGGCCAGACCGTGCACGCGAGCGATCACCACCTGCGGCACCGACTCGATGGTGGACATGAGCTCCGTGCACAGTGTCAGCAGTTCCCGCACGCCGAGCAGGTCGCGCGCGGCGACGTCGGCGAAATCATGTCCCGCGGAGAACACCGGACCACGCGCCCCGAGCACTATCCCGGTGGCGTCGGTCTCGCCCGCAGCCCGGAACGAGGCGAGCAGTTCGGCCAGATGCTCGCTCGACAGCGCATTGCGCCGCTCCGGCCAGTTCATGGTGATGCGCACCGTGTCGCCGTCCCGCGCGACCAGCACATGCCGATACTCCAAGGCGGTCATACCTCCACCGTAGATCTCCACAGGCAAGGAGACGACACCTCGCGAGTGATCGAGACCCCGCATTGTTGTCGGCCGACCCCATCGCCATGCCCACCGACGTACCTGTTACGGCCACCCGTCGCAATTCGTTGCCGAAGCACACCGAATTCAGGTCTCCGAATGGCCGAAACCAGGCCGGACCGATCTGGTACGGCCCCCCGCTTCGACGCCGGGGGCCGCTGTGATCATTTGCTCAGAGCTTTGCCGCCATTCGGAGCCACCGCGAACCACGTTCCACCGACACCCTGGCCCAGCAGATCGCCTGGTTTGGTGTCTTTCGAGAAGTAGTACACCGGCCAACCCCCGATAGTGATTTGGCATGCGCCGTCGGCACGTTCGATGAACCCGACGAGTTGGGGGTCGACGCCCGAGGCGTAGAGCGCTTGATCGCGGGCAACGGTCAGCGGCGGCCAGGTCACGGCGCACTGCCCGGAGCAATTGGATACCGATGGCGTCGCGGTGTCCTTGTCGAACCGGTACAGCGACCGGCCGGATCCGTCCGAAACAAACTTTCCGACGCTCGGGTTGCTGGTCACCTGGAGTTGCACCGCGTTCGCGGTCCCGGCCGGGGCCGCACCGCCGTAGATCTTCAGCCAGCCTTGCGTTTTCGCTACTGCGGCGGCCTGTCCCGCTGCGGGCGCTGCTGTGGCTGCGGCTGTCGCGGTCGAGGACGTCGTCGCCGTCGCCTCGGCACCTTTGTCGCCACCACAGGCGCTGAGCAGACCTGCGAGAACGACCGCAGCAGCGGCGAGCGGCACTGCGGCACGCTGGATTCGTTTGGCTGAATTCATATTTCGGATCCTCCGTCGCTGATCGATGAGGTGCACACCGCATCTCGTCCCCCGTACTACGAACTACCGCAACCATTTGGTTCACCCGGGACGCCACAGTCGTGGTGTTTGCTATCTCACAGTTGGAAGTACAAAGAATCGGGCGCTGCTGTCGACGCGGAACCCGTGCGGGTTGCCGACAAGCCGATTGCCTGAAGGTCAGGCGGGCAGGCCGATCAGGTCGGCGATGAGATTCATCTGGTGTTCGAAGTAGTCGCCGACGGCAGTGATGGTGCCGTCGAGGCGGCCGAAGATCTCGAAGGTGACGAGCCCGAAAAGCTGTGTCCAGCCGAGGAATACGCGGTCGAGCACCTCTTCGGGCAGCCCGGACTGCTGCTCGTCGATGAGGATGCGGAGATCGCCGCGCACAGAGTTGGGCAGCGGCGTGGCCAGTGGCGCGGGCCGTAGCAGGCCAGCGCTTTCGGCATCGGCGGCGATGTCGGCGAGCAGTAGGACGACGGTGGCGGCGGGCGCGATGGTGTCCCGGGGCGCGTCGTAGCCCGGGATGGGGCTGCCATAGAGCAGGCCGTATTCGCTGGGATTGGCGGTGGCCCAGTCCCGCACGGCCGTGCAGACGGCAAGCCAGCGGCCGCGTTGGTCGCCGGTCGGCCGGGCTTCGGCCGCGCGGGTGGCGGCATTGCCGAGCGATTCGTAGCTTTCCAGAATGAGAACGGTGAGCAGGTCGTCGCGGCTGGGGAAGTAGCGGTAGAGCGCGGAGGCGACGATGCCCATGTCGCGGGCGACTCCGCGCAGTGAGAGTCCGGCGCCGTCGGCGGCCAGCCGCTTCCGGGCGGTGGCCTTGATTTCCTCGATCATTTCGGTGCGGACGCGGGCGCGCAGGGATGCGGCGGACATATCCGCAGTGTAGAGAACGGGAAGCCATAGGAGAACAGTAGACAACTAAGAGAACACTGTTCTTGACGGGAAACGCTGTGCTCGCTTACTGTCGAATCATCCCGAGAACACTGTTCTGAATGAAGAACGCCAGACCGGATCGAGGACCTCATGTCCCTGCACGTCGTCATCGGAGCGGGCCCCGTAGGTACCGCCACCGCACTCCTGCTCGCGGCCCGCGGCGAGCGCGTCCGCCTGATCACCCGCCGCGGCTCCGGCCCCGAGCATCCGGCCGTCGAACGCGTCACGGCCGACGCCACCGATGCTGCTGCCCTGGTCACTCACTGCCTGGACGGGACCGCCGTCTACCAGTGCGCCCAACCGGCCTATCACCGCTGGCCGCAGGACTTCCCGCCGCTGCACCGCGCAGTGCTGACCGCCGCGGAACACTCCGGAGCAATGCTGGTCACCGTCGGAAACCTGTACGGCTATGGCGAATTCGACATTCCGGTCACCGAAGACCGGCCGCTGCGTCCGAATTCGGTAAAGGGCCGTGTACGCGCCGAGATGTGGGCGGAGCAACTGGCCGCACACGAGGCCGGTCGCATCCGCACCGCCGAGGTGCGCGGCTCGGACTACCTCGGCCCCCACGCCACCTCCGCGGCGACCACCCTGCTGCTCCCGGCGGTGCTGTCCGGCCGACGCGCCCTGGTCCCCGCCGATCTCGACGCACCGCACACCTGGACCGCCACCGCCGATGTGGCCCGCCTGCTGGTCGCGGTGGCCGCAGACGAATCCGCCTGGGGCAAGCCTTGGCACGTGCCCTCGGCTGCGCCGCTATCGGTGCGCGCGCTGGCCGAGCAGCTCGCGACGGTTGCGAAAGCCCCGCCCGCCCGCGTCACGCGCATGCCTGCGGCGATGCTCTGGTCGGCGGGCCTGTTCGTTCCGTCCGCCCGCGAGATCCGTGAACTGCGCTATCAGTTCGATCGCCCGTTCGTCATGGATTCCTCCGCCGCGACGGCGCATTTTGCCCTCGACCCGACCCCGCTCGAGGACTCTCTCCGGGGGACCGTCGACGCCTTCCGGGGCCGCGCCGCCCGGCAGTGACAGGAGCACCGACGATGTCCACCTCGAAGGCTGCGGACCAGGTATCGACACGCGTGGCGTTGCCGATCGTGGCGGCCGTGGTCTGCATGAACGTCGGTTTCATCGGTCTGGGAGCGGTATTCGACTACCCGCGTGTGCTGTCGCGCCCGAGCGCGGAGGTGCTGTCGCTGTTTCGGGCGCACGAGGCCGCGGTGGTGTCGTGGTTCTCGGTGCTGGTGTTCGGCGCGGTGCTGTTCGTCCCGACCGCGGTGCTGGCCGGGCGTCTCGATGATTCCCCGCGCATGCGGTGGGCGGTGCGGGCCGGTGCGGCGGCGGGCGTGGTGCAGGCGATCGGTCTGCTGCGCTGGCCGCTGCTCGTGCCGTCACTGGCCGAACGCGCTGCCCGTGCGGGCGAGAGTAGTTCTGCGACAGCCGAATTCGAGCTCTGGAATCGAATGCTCGGTTCGGCGCTGGGGAAGACCTGCGGCTACGCGCTGACGGCCGCCTGGACGGTGTATCGAGAGGCTCAACGCCGGGAGCGTGGGGCCGGAATGTCTTTGAGTTCGTCCCCTCCCGGTGGCTCGTCGAATGGGTGGCACCTGATCTCACATCGCAGTCACGCTCAGCCGTCCGCCGATGCCGAAGGTATCTGGCAGGTGTAATGCCCGCACTATCAGCCCTCACGGGCAAGCCGCGTCAATTCGACTGTTGCCGAACGCAACTCGCCCGCGGAATCGATCGGCGTCACATAGCCCACCCGGGTCCGCGCCACACCCCGCGGTGTCACGACCCGCAGGTCCAGCCCATACCGATCGGCTCGCTCGCAGCTCGCCTCGGTCGCGTCCGGATACCCACCCAACACCTGCGCCATCGACAACAGCGCATCGGCGTGATCATCATTGAGATGCGTGATCGCCCGCCCCGCCAACGGAATGACCGGATCCGGCGCAGCCGCGAGAAACTGCTCGGCACTCGCCGAATCCATCCGCCCATACCCGCCGACCCAGCGAATCCGCCGCACCCGCAACACCCACAGCGAGAAATCGCTGTAATCCACGTAGTACTTCGCCGCGGGCACCGCCGCCAGATGCGCCTCGCGCGCCGCATCCGCCTCCGCACCGACCGGACGCTCCACCACACCGGCCAGCGTGATCCGCGTTCCAGCCAACGGATCGGCGGGCATCTCCGGCGCCACCACCGACAGGCTGGCCCGCGGGTCGGCCGCGAGATTGCGCCCATGCTCGGCCATCCGCGAGACGCACAGCACCGGCTGCCCCGCCAGCAGCCCATAGGTGACGAACGACGCCCATGGCCCACCATCCTCGCTCAAACTCGCCAAGGTGGCGATATTCGTCGCCGCCGCAACGGTTCTGGCCTCCTCGGCCGCGGAGGGCCGGGCGGGATTGACCACCGGCACGGTCGGTTGTGGAATCGAAGGCGCGTCGCCCGGATCACCATGATCGAGAGTCATACCGTCCATCCTCGCAGGTATCCACGGCCTGTCCACGGAGGTATCCGGGCCCCGGTAACGAGCCTGATGGCGGAGCGCAGCCGCACCACGCAGCGACGTGGGAGCGCAGACATCGGACACCCGAAACGCCGACGACCGGATATCGAAGCGATCGATCGCGCGCGCAACGGCGGCTGATCGGGAAAACTGGCGTGCGTGACCCGATACGCATTCGACGCCGACCGCAACGCCCTGGTCGCCATCTGGGCGACCGGACGCGGCGATCTCGCGACAACGGTGGCCCAACTGCCACCGATAAACCCCGACCAGGCAACGAGTTTGGCGTCGAATCTGACCACCCTGTCCCGCTTCCAGTGGCGTACCTACACCCATCCGGCAAGCGCCGCAGGCGATCCCGATGTCCCCAATAGCGAAGCCTGGCGGCGCGCGGAGGAGCGCCGCAACTTCAAGGAGGTCGAGGCCGGGATCCGCACCCCGAACCTGCCCACCGACCGCGGTCTGATCGTCTCCTACAGCGGTGTGGTCGAATCCGCGCATCGCGTAGGCCGCACCCTGCACGCCATCGACGATGCCACACTGCGCGACACCATCGCCGCCGAAGTCCGCACCGAACAGGCCGCCATCGAATCCGCCGAACTCGGCGACCTGTCCGGCCGCGCCCGCCAAGCGGTCGAACTGTCACGCCCGGACGTCTCACCCGCCCAGGTGCAGGCCGCCGACGAACTGCTGCGCGCCGATCCGCTCGGCACCATCGAACTGTTCACCGAACTCGATCCCGCCTCCGCGTCCGTCGCGGCCGCGCATTGGCTCTACGCCGCCGCCGAAGTAGCAGGCGAACTCGCGGGTGTGGCGACCGCCGACGTGGTCGTCGAGGCCGACGATATCGAGGCGCTGCAAGTCGAGACCCCGACCCTGGTACTGGAACGCCTCACCGCCGGTGAGACCCCGACCGAGATCGTCGTCGACCTCATCGCCGAGGCCATGGCCGTCTCCGAGGGACATGTGCCAGCACCGTGGGCCGTGGTGGCCCGGGTCGCCGAAATCGAAGAGCAGGCCCGCAAATTCGACCTCGACAGCGCCACCCGCGCTGCCCTGCTCGACGAATTCCGCATCAGCCGCCTCGATCCCACCCGCCCGGCGCTCGACCTCCTCGAAGACCTCCTCGACGGCATCCGTGGCTGCCTGCTGCTGTATGCGACCCACACCGCGGGTGCGGACGCGCAGGTCGAAGCCCAATTCGCCGAGGATGTGCGAGGTGAAGCCGACACCCACTCCGATCAACTGTTCTGACCGGGTTCGGCGGCGATCGCGGCTGTGCCGCAGCGGTTCCTGTCCGGGCCGGTAGGTCGCAGCGCCCACTCTCGTCCGTGGAATACACGGGAGTGGGCGTTGTGGTCTATTCGCTGCGCTGCTCGTGCCGAATATCGTTCCGTGGCTCGGTATGAAGTTTCCGCCGCTCGGTACCCGGCGCTGGTATGCCACGGCGACGATACCGACCGCAGCCGAGTGTCGACCTGCCGGTGTTGGAGCGTCGGCGTTATTTCTGCATCGACGTGATCGAGTCGATACCGTGCGCGGCTGGATGGCGACCGCGTCGCCGTCCACCCTGGCCAGCACGAACTAATCGATATCGGCCCGGCCAGATCGAGCACGTGGGCGCGGGTGTCCCCAGAACGGGCCCGCCGATCCGAGATCGGCGGGGATCAGCGCGCGCCACCAGTCGTCGCGTGACCGGCGGTGGCCCGCGCCGACCGATAGGTACACGAATCGCGGCCGCATGCGCCCGAGTCTGCCGCCCCCTGAGACGCGACCCAGCGGGGGGCGTTCGAGTCGAAACTGCACTGAGTGTGCACTATTCATCGATGGCGGACGAACGACTCATCGCCGAACGCGGCCGGGACGTCCCGCTGCGCGATATCGCCACGGCCACAGGCGCGCAACAACTCAGCGGTGCACCAGTACTTCGACTCCCGATCGCCGTATTCATCCCGCACGTTCGGCGCAGGTCTGTGCTGCTAAGTGGATCGGCGCGGTGACGAAGTGCATGACGCGAGGCAGGTGCGGTTCAACCGCAGCGCATCGACTCGTGGCGCACATCATCGGCGAGCCAACGAACCAGCGCCGCATATACCGTGCCGTGGTTGAGCAATGTGAAGTGGTTGGCTCCAGCGATGTGCAGGCCATTGGCATCGTCGAAACCGATGCGGCGGGCTCGGTTTCGGCCGGAGCCACTGGCGGCGAGGACCAGGCCGTCGCCGATGAAGCGGCCGAGCGGGTGGCGGGGGCTGTGGGTAACCGTGGCGGTGACGAAATAGTGGTCGGCGCAGTCCAGCAGCGGCACCTCGCGAATCACTCTGCGGCGCAAGGTGTCCGTGTCCAGACCTTGCCAGTCCCCGTCGACGAGCGAACCCTGGCGCAGATCGCGGATGCCGGCACTGCGACGGCGCAGCAGCCGCCCCAAGGGCCGGGTCTCCGGCACCCGCACCAAAGCGGCGGAGGCATAGTGGACGAGCTGCTCCAGCGGAGCGCCCAAATGCGGTGAGCCGAGACAGACGATATGCCGAACCCGACGCACCCATGGCAGATCGGCGCGGTCGGCGTCGTAGCAGGCGCCCCGGGCGATCAACCCGCCCATGGAATGGCCGACAAGCGCGATCTGCTCGACCGGCACCGGCCAGTTGTCGACCAGGCGCTGCAGCATCCCGTTCAACAGGCGGGCGTTCTCGGAGATATGCAGCCCACTGTTGTACCGGACCAGCAGCGTCGTGCAGTCGAGATCGCCTTCGAGCCGCTCGGCATAGCTGGGCCGCCCGCCGAGTCGCCAGGCATGCTCGGTCTCCACCAGACCGTGCAGAAACACCACGAGCCGCGGACGCGGATTCGACACCACATCGCCCACCCAACCCGGTGCGACCGGCTCGCCATTGATCCGAAACGTCATCGGCCCGGCCAGAATCGGCCACTCGTCTGCGAGACTGTCACCGATCAAACCCTGTAAGGCCGCAAGGAATCCCGACCCGTACACAGTGCGCGACGGCACCGGCGCGCCGGGCACATCCACGACCCGCTCGGCGAGCGCTCCCGCCGCGACCGCGGTGCCACCGACGAGCCGATATACCCCGTCGGTGATCGCATCGTGCACCACCTTGACCGGCTGCGCCGCGGGCCCGACACCCAACCGCACCGCCGCGAACACCCGATCCGATATCGCACGATGCACCGCCGCGATCCCATCGACCGCCCCACCGATCTCATCGCCCGCCAACCGCGCGAGCGCCTGAATCTCGGTCTGCCGCTGTCGCCCGCCCTCAGTCATATCCTCAGTGTACAACTGTTCACTGAACTTCGTTTGTCGGCGAAATCAGCGCTGCCGTCGTACAGACGGCGCGCACTTCGTCCAGCGACGCCGCATACCGGTCCTGGTCATCCTTCCGCGTTGGCGCCGCCGCTCCGTCGTGTCGAGTCGGATCCCACGCGACGTACGGTTGTCGAGTTTTCGAGCCGACCGAGTTCGATCGCGTCGACCGGTTCGAACGCGCATGACGAACGGCATTCTTCGTCGCTATGACGGCACGTTGCTCACCGCGACGGCGGATTCGGTGAGACTGCCGAGGTACAGGGTGCCGCTGTGTTCGACGACGCCGGTGACCAGGGCATAGTCGGTGCCCTCGGTCTGCAGGTCGTGCACGGTCTTTCCGTCGAAGTCGACCGCCAGCACCCACACGGTCCGCGGTGGCTTGGGCTGCAGCCATTCCGGTAGCGCCCAGACGATGCGGCGCAGAATGCCGGGGAGGGGGAGTAGGCGGTCCAGCAATGGGTTTCGCGGCGAGGGCAGCGTGATCCACACCAAGCCGTCACTGCCCAGTGCCATATTGTCCGGGAAGCCGGGCAGGTTCTCGATCAGCAGGTCGTGGGTGCCCGCCTTGGGGCCGCTGAGCCAGTAGCGGGTCACGCGGTATGCCGCGGTTTCGGCGACGAGCACGCAAGAACCGTCAGGGGAGACGACCACCCCGTTGGCGAATTGCAGTCCGTCGATGAGGGTTTCGAGTTTGCCGGACGGATCGAGGCGGAACAGGCGGCCGGTGCCGGAATGCTCCAGTAGATCGCCCCGCCACTGGTGCAGGGGAAAGCGCCGCGAGGACGACGAGAAGTAGATCGTGCCATCTTCGGCGCGAACCACATTGCTAGCGAAGGGGAGTGGCTCACCGTCGAGCTCATCCACCAGCACATCGAGTGTGCCCGCGCTGTCCAGGTGCAGTAGTCCGCGCTCGAAGTCGCAGATCAGAATCGACCCATCGGCGTCGGCATGCATGCCGAGCGGCCGACCGCCGGTATTCACCAGGAGGGTTGCCGAACCGTCCGCGGGGTCGATGCTATAGATCGAACCATCATCGACCCCTGTGATAACCCGGCCCTCCGCAGTGCGCACCACATCCTCGGGCCCGGCGCCCGGGAGTTCCAGCCGGGTGATCGGGGGAAGTGGTGTGGCGCTGCGTGTTTCGCGCGCGCGGGGTGGGGCGGTGGGTGGTGTCCAGCGCTGCGGCTGCATTGTCGATCCAGCGACCATGGCTCAGCCTATCCCGGTATCGACAACCAACCGCATCGAACCGACCACCAAAAGACATGTCCATACGTAGATATGCGCATCTACGCATGTTTGGCACTCGCCGAAGCGCAGACAACTACGTCCGGCTTCGCCGGACGCCGCATAGACGAGAAGGGTGCAACTCCCTTGGACGAGCGATCACCATGCGCTGATGCAGGTAAACGTCGAGAGTGCGTGTGCACCAACGCATTCTCGACTCTATGTAGGGGTGGGGTGGGGCGTTTGTTGGTGTGAGGGGAGGTGGTGATCGGGGGTTCGCGAGACCTCGAGGCGATTCCGCAACAGCCGGTTGGCCCTGCCGGCTGTGCCGTCGCAGGTGGAAAGTCGTTCATTGCGAGGGGTCTGGCGCGACTGTGGGGGAGAAGGTGGGGGTTTGGGGAGGTTGCGGAATTGGAGTGGGGTGCGGGGAATGTTTGGGGTGCTGAACGTTTCGCTGACGGGCGGACCAAACGGCAAGCGGGTGCGTTGGACCTGTAGTAGTTGCAGGCGGTGATCCATGTGTTGGAAGAGGTCATCTGACTTGCGACAGTAATCATTGGACTATATAGATATGCGAATTGATCTATGAAATGCTCTACTACGGCATTGTTGTACAAATCGGAAGATCAAAAGCAGCAAAGACGCCCGGAAGGGGCGCCGTTCGGTGGGGCTCGTTGGAGACCGAGGTGATCGGTCTCCAACGAGTGAGCCGCTAGGGGTTAACAGTGAAGACGTGCCACAGTATGGCGAGGGTTGCCAGGGTGAAGAAGGGGGACAGGATCCAGGTTTCGACCTTGTTGCCGGTTCGCTCGATGACCGGCAGGCTGGTGCGCAGGGAGAAGGGCCAGAAGAGTCGGCAGCCCTTGTCGGTGAGGCAATCACCCAGGAGGTGGGCGAGTGCGCCGAGGCCGACGGAGAACGGTAGCCATGCCGGTTTGTCGGTGATCCAGTGGTCCATTGCGAAGGTTCCTGCCGCGGCCAGGATGACGATCGTGCCCCATGCTTCGATGCCGTCGCCGGAGGGGCAGAGGTGCAGTGCCCGTACCGCAAGGGCGAGCAGGAAGAAGACCAGTCCGAGGGTGAAATAGCGTCCGATCCAATGTTCGCCCGCCCAGGTTCCGCAGGCGACGGCGATGACGAAGGCGAAGGAATGGGTGGCGTGCCGATGTCCGCCGGAGATCCAGGAGATCAGGCGACACAGGTGATAGGAGATCGGACCGAGCACATGCGCGATGGTGCCGTTCGGATGGTCGGCATCGGGCAGCAACGCGGCCCCGGCCGTCAGGAAGGTGCCGAGTAATACTTCGACTGCGCCGAGATGCGCATCCCCACTGGGCAATACCGGATATACCAACGCCGAGATGGGCAACGTCGCCGCTGCCACCGACCAGGCGAACGCGCCACTGGTCGCATGTGAATGTCCTAGCACCGCATGAACGTTAGTTGACCTTAAGCCGTTTCAAACAAACGCGACTAACCCGTGGGTGAAAAGGTATCGGGGGGAGGTGATTTCACCGACAGCGGCCAGACACGTTCGGTGTGCCCGTTGCGCATGGAGCATCCGGCGAACGGTCCGTTGGGATGGAGCAGCACGTTCATATGGCTATCGGCATGGTCGAGGAACCACAGCGATAAACCCAATGCATCATTGAGCCGATAGCGTTCCCAGGATTGCCAGAGCGCTTCCAGACGCGCGACGGCCTCGGAGTGCCGCCACCATTCGGGGCACCAGGCCATGCCGTTATCGGCCACCTTGCGGCGGTAGACCAGGGATAGGTAGTTCTCGACGAACTCGACTACCGATCCATAGACCTGTGTCCGCTGTTCTTTCATGGCGCCCCCGCAGCCCGTGGCATTCCGAACAGCTTCGAGAGTAGTCACGAAATCTACTGAGGTCCTTGGTGAAACCTTTACATTATTCGGGTTGCCGGGATCGCGGATCGACGATCCGATCCAGGGCATGCAGATCCGATTCGAGTGCGTAGAAGATGCGCAATGCAGCGACAAAGGCAAAAAGACAGACGGTACAGAGGATGACGGTCGGACCGATCACCGTTTGCTGCTGCGCCGGATTGAGGCAGATCAGACCAGTCGCGACACCGATCAGTGGTACCGATGCGGCTATGCCCAGATATATCCGGCTGCGTCGGGCCAGCCGTCGCAACCGGACGGCGTCGTCGGGGAAGGTCTGCCCGGTGCCGAGCAAACCAGGGTAGTACCAGCGCAGTACAAAGAATGTGACGGGGAAGTAGGAGTACACGACCGCGACCGCGGCCGCGACGATCAGGGATGCGATGAGGTTGACCATGAATCTCGTGGTGAGGTCCGCGCTGGCCTGTAATTGGGGCAAGAAGATCGCCAGCGACAATGCCCAACCGGTGAACGAGACCAGCGTGATGCGGTCGCCACAGGCCAGGGTGTCGGCGCGGGCGTGTGCGAGGGTCTGCTCGTCGAAGCGTTTACCGCGCCGCAGTCCGTAGGGCACGAGGAACACCCGTCGACACCAATACAGCAGCACGACAATGCCGATGGGGTAGCCGATCACGCCGATCAGGACCGCGAGGCGGAAGAGGCGGGCGCTGTCGTCGGGGGAGAGTTCGTTGTTGAGGAGCCGGGCGTTGTGCGCCCAAAGGTACAGCACGCCGAGGAACTGCCCGAGCACGCTGGACAGCGTTACCACCGGCATCGGCCGCATCTGTAGTTTCGCGCGGAGGCTGTGTGATGGCGGATCGACGAGGTCGCGCGCCGCGCGGTCGAGGGTGAGGTCGAGCTGGTTGGCGAGTTCGGCGCCGGTGGCGAATCGGTCGGCCGGATCGGGTGCGAGGCAGGTGAGCAGGGCATGCTGAAGAACCGCTGGGCAGTCCGGTGGGATATCGGCGGCCAGCCGATCGACGATCGGCCGGCGGCGTAGTGCGATCATCCGCTCGAGCGAGGCATCCGATTCGCCCGCGCTGCGTCCGTCGTCGAAGGGGACTCGGCCGGTGAGCAGCTCCCAGAGCACGACGGCGAGGGCGTAGAGATCGCTGCGTGTGTCGAGGTCCGCGGCGTTGGTGGTCATGTTCGGATGGCAGGCCTCGAGTTGTTCGGGGGACATGTAGGCCAGTGAGCCACCGAAGTAGGCCGCCGGGCTCGCGCCGGGGATGTGTGTGCTGAAGCTGATATTGAAGTCGGCGAGTTTGGGTTGTCCGTCGACGGTGAGCAGAACATTGGCGGGTTTGATGTCGCGATGCAGCACACCTGCGTGGTTGGCGTAGTCCAATGCCGCTGCGAGCCGACTGCCGAGCCACGCAACGGTTTCCGGCCAGCTCAGCCGCGCGAGCTTGGCACGGGTCTCCGATGGTTGCGGTTCGAGCACCCCGGCGCTGGCCGCGGCCTCGTCGACGGCGTCGAGCAGTAGTCTGCCGGTCTTGCCCCGAGCTCCGGTGCGGCGTAGCCGCCGTAGTACGCCGAGCAGAGTGCCGCCCGGCACGTACTGCATGTACATCAACTTGAGGCGCTGTTCGGCGATGTGCCGTTGGTCGAAGACGCGCACGATGTGTTCGTGATCGAGTTGGGCTAGCGTTTGGCCCTCGCTGCCGCGGTCGTGGGAGATCTTGACCGCCACCAGCCGGTGCATCGAGCGCTGTCGCGCCAGGAAGACCCGCCCGAACGCGCCCTGGCCGAGCAGGATCAACATGTCGAAATCGTCAACGGTCGCGCCGGGATTGATGGTGTCGAGGGTGGCCTGCGCGGCCGGATCGGCGAGCAGTGTGCTTCGGAAGTGATCGGCATCGAGGCGGTCGGCGATCTGCGTCATCTGCTGGGTATATCGCTGCTCGTACTCGGTGAGATCGAGATCTTGGTCGAGTTGGCGGCGCGCAGTGATCTCCTCGTAGATCAGATCCGGCGGCAGTGGGGCGATGTCGAGTTCGGGGAATTCGGCTCGGTACTCGTCGAGGCGTTTACCCGCCTGCCTGCGTATCGAGCGGTGGTGCAGATCCACCTTGATCAACTCGATCAACGCCGACCGCCGCAACGAACTCTCGGCCGGTAGGTGAGCAGCCAGTTCAGGCGGTTCGGCCGCGGACTCCCACGCGCCCGCGAACTCGGTCACCGCATGTGCCAGCACGGTCTGTGCCACCTTCGCGCGGTCGCCGCCGCTTTGCGGTGGTACCGCGCCGGGCTGCGTATCCATCGTCGGCTCACTCGATCTGCTGGGCGTCCCCGGACAGAACCGAAATATGTGGTTCCCGACGCCCGTAATTGATCCTAGTCGCCGGGCTGGCCCAACCGGTCGATTCGTAGTTGAGTAATCGCGGCGGCAAGCGCCGCTCGACCAGCAGGAGGAGATCTTCATGAGCACGCTGTCGGATCGACCGAACACCGCGTTGATAGTGATCGACGTGCAGAACGGTGTCGTGGGGGAGGCGTATCAGCGGGATGCGGTCGTCGCCAATATCGGCACACTCGTCGAGCGGGCGCGTGAACAGGGTGTTCCGGTCGTGTGGATCCAGCACGCCAGTGCGGAGCTGGTGCCGGGCAGTGCGCTGTGGGAGTACGTCCCGGAGCTGGTGCGTGCGGAATCGGAGCCGTTGGTGCACAAGAGGTTCGGCGACTCGTTCGAGGATACCGAGCTGGCGCAGGTGCTGGCCGAGGTCGGTGTCGGGCGTCTGGTGGTGACCGGCGCGGAGACCGATGCCTGCATCCGGTCCACCATCCACGGCGCCTTCGCGCGGGGTTATGACGTGACGCTTGTCAGCGATGGACATACGACCTTCGACAAGAGTCAATGGGGTGCTCCTGCGCCGGAGCAGGTCATCGCGCACACGAACCTGTACTGGCGCCACCAGGCCGCGCCCGGGCGCACGGCTGCGGTCGCGGAGACCAAGGAAGTCAGCGGCAGCTTCGGGCGCAATGTGCAGCCGTTCCTGCCCTTCGCGAACGCGAGCCACTTCTACAGCGCCACCGAATCGACGGCGAACTGGCACTGG
>NZ_JBEXUI010000034.1:0-90240 GCF_040614395.1 Nocardia sp. NPDC005998
GTCGTAGCGATCGCCGGCAACACCGCCAGAGTGCTCAAAAGCACCTACGACACCAGCAAACTCATCAAAATAATCGGCACGGCCTCCGCAGTGGCGGGTGCCGCAGCCTTCACCGTCACAGCGTTCGACAAGGTCCCCAGCCTCACCGATATCGCCATCAAACTCGGCGCCATCATCGCCATGAAGGTACTCATCGATGATGCCGATTCGGATGACATCAACCCAAACAGCCCTAGCGGCGCGTTTACCACGGCCTCACAAACAACGAAGATCAACAAGATCGCCAGTTACTACGGTGTGCCAGCGAAAGATGTCAAAGAAGCCATCCACAGAATCAAGGCTTACGGGGCATGGCGCGGGGATGGCGCGAACAAGAATCCAGATGTTGTGGTCGATCTGGAATCCGGTGAGGTATATGTGAAGAAGCCGGACGGCACCGCGTCAGACGATAGTATTGGAAATATCCGCGACGAGCTAGACAGATGACAAAGGGTAGATGTGAACTCGGAGATTAAAGAGTACGACGACAGGTGGATAATACAACCTTTACGCGGAAGCCGCATTGTCAATATAGTATGGCGGCCCGATAGGTTCGAATTCCACCTCGATTCCGGATTCAGGATAGCTGCCGGATACTCTACCGAACTGTCACCACGATCACTTGCCGAAGACGATCCCAACCGTCACGCGATCACCTACTGGCCGAAATCCGAAATCGAACGGACGCTTACAGCGCCAATCGTATCGCCAGTATTCTTCAAGTCCGGCAGCTTGCGAATCGGCTTCCGAAATGGGTGGAACATGTTTGTGTCCGACCGGCACCCCGAGATACGAGCCGAGGTTCTCTGGGGCGATACTCTCATTTGGAACCGATCAGGTATCGCAAATCAGTCACATTATCCGGTTGTGACCGTAGACAAATGGTCAGGAGCCAGAATTCAGGCACCTCCGTGGCCATCTCGGCCAGCCGACCTCGAAATAAACTACGACTCAGATGATATCAATGATTGACCTGGGGCTCATCACCGACCGGTAGTACTCCAGCACTGATACTGTATACACCGACGGAAAATATGTCTACGATCCAAGACATAGTCCAAACCCCATCCCCATCGAGCAATGGCGTTATGGGAGATAACCCAGGCGCTACGATCAAGGAAGTTGGGTAATGAATTCTGGCGACTTTATTACTCGACTCGAGCGGTACGGAGACCTGGAGTGGTATCGCCATGCGGGCGGCATCGATGAAGACGGCACTCCTGCTCCACCGCTTATTGTCTGGCGTTTCCCCGAACCTCGGCCAAGAGCTCTGTCGGCGTTCGGTACGTGATTTCGAGAGAATCATCGCAGTGTTGGATCGATATTCCGGCAACTGACTCGAAAACTTCGCGCCATCGCCCCCGCGCCAGGCATCACTGACGGACGAGAAGTACATCCTTGGCAAGCGCGTTGAGGGTGCAGCCAATTACGACCCCACGAAGGGGACCTGGCCTGTCCGAACTACCAGTGAGGACCTAGACGATCTGGTTGAAGCAGCTCAAAGCTCACCGGCCCGAGGGCCGAACAAGGACGGAAACTTTCGAATTTGAGAATCCGGGTGGTCTATCTACTTGTGCGAATACGGGCGTCGCTATCCGCCTCCAGTCCGGTGTCGACGGGCGGGCGGCATCGGTGGCGGGCACCATCAGGCCGCGCGTTCACTATCGGCACGGCAGTGGCACAGTGAACCAGAGGCGGGCCCGAGCGAAGAGGAACAGACCATGAGCGAACGTACCCCCAGCCAGTGGGAAGAGCGCACTGCTGCCGACCCTACGCATTCGACGTGGTACGTGGAGCGGTTCCGGGCAATGGCGGCCGAAGGCACAGATATTGTCGGGGAAGCCCGGCTGGTCGACGCGATGCTCGACCGCAGTGGCCGAGTTCTGGACGCGGGGTGCGGTCCGGGCCGTGTGGGTGGCTATCTGCACCGAGCTGGCCACGTCGTGGTCGGCGTCGACGTCGACCCGGTGTTGATCGCTGCGGCGGAGCAGGACTATCCCGGTCCGACCTGGATGGTCGGTGATCTCGCCGAACTGGACTTGCCGGGCCGTGGGATCGCCGGCGACTTCGACGTCATCGTGTGCGCGGGGAACGTGATGACATTTCTGGCACCGTCCACCCGGAAGGCGGTGCTGACCGGGTTCGCCCGCCATCTCGCCCCAGCCGGTCGGGTGGTTGTTGGGTTCGGCGCCGATCGTGGTTACGAGTTCCCGCAGTTCCTGGCAGACGCCGAGGATGCCGGACTCACGGTGGATTTGCGGCTATCGACGTGGGATCTACGTCCATTTACCGACGAGTCCGACTTTCTAGTGGCGGTGTTCTCGCGCGCAGATTGAAGCCTGCCCAGCCCCGAGAGATCCCGCTTCTGAGTGCAGGGTCGCACAGTGTTTGTAGCAGCGAGTGGCGTGGACGAATTTCCTTATGCTCCAACCGGTTCGATGCTCGATCCAGTGGCTTGCGGCAAGGGGGGCGAACACGATGCTCAGGTGTGCCTCGATCCGCTGGGCGCGCGTTTCCCAAACGGGGCCGGACCCCGGAGTTCGACGGTCGGTGGCCGGGTCGCGGGGTCCGGACAGGACCCCGCCACCAGCTGCGCCGACCACGCACCCGTCAGGCCGCGTCGAGGGCCGCAGTGATCTTGCGGGCCATCGCCGCCACGGCCGGGCCGGGCTCACCCTTGCGGGACTGCGCGGCCGCTTCGACAGCGACCAGGACGGTGTCGCGGAAGTTGTCGGCCTCGCCCGGATACTGCTCGCCGAGCAGGCTCATCGCCGCGGTCAGGCTCGGCAACACCTGATCAGCGAGTTCAGCGACCGACTTGCCCGCCAAGTGGATGTCTTTGGACTTGGCGGCGAGCACATGCCCGACCAGTCCGGTCGCCGAGGTCAAGACGATGGAACCGTGCGTAATGCCCTTGTGCGACGCACCGGCGGCGGCCATCAACGACACCGCACCGTAGGCGGCGGTGCGCAGGGTGCTCTTGTCCTGGTCGGCCAGGGTGATGGTGACAGACATCTCGTGTACTCCTCGAAATCGGTTGCGGCACCGACCGGAACCGTGTCGGTGCCGGTCGTATTGTTCGATGGACACACTGTCGCCGGGCCGACTGACAACGACCTGACACACACCTGACACCCGCACTGACACCACGATCGGCCATCAACGCGCCAGCTGACCCGCCGACGATCGGCCGGCCCGAGACCGCTGCGGCACAGGACATCCGCAGAATGCCGATGTGCGGATGTCGCGCAGACAGTCATGGCGAACCGAGCAGTGAGCGCGTCGGGGTGATGGAGCGGATCCGGAGCAGGATGTCGAACCATTCACCCAAGCCGGCACCACCGATGTAGTGGTCGGCATCGCGATCCGGGTCGTAGGTTCCGATGACGAGACGGAGTTTCGCGGGCTCGTGCAGCCATCGTTGTACCGCGTCGGCGGGCGGATTCCGCAAATCGAGCCAATAATTCTCGCGTTCGGGCAGGTCGAGCATGGTGTCGGCGAAATCTTTCGCCGGCGCGGGGATGACCGTGTCGGCGCGGACCTGGCCGTGATGGAAGGTGATCGCCACCGACAGGTAGCCGGTGCCGAACCGTTTCCGGAGCAGAGATCCTGTGGTCGGGAACTCCTGCGACATCGCGGCCAGGGTGAGCCGATCTGCGACCGCTGTATTCGACACCCCTTCCCAGTACACGATGCGATCCCCAGTGCGGTCGTGCCAGTCGGCGATGCGATCGGCCGCGTCCGCAGTTTCGGCGGCGAAGTCACGGCGCCCAGAGGCGGTGCTGAACTCGTGGTATCGCACGATGAGACGGGCTGCGTCCAGCACGGCGGGCATATCGGCGGCACCGGGCAACGACTCGACCAGTGTCAGCGCATCTCGGGCGTAGTCGACGAACGGGCGCCCGGGGTGGGTGCCGTTGGCGCGCTGTATGTGTTCACCCAACCGGTGGGCGGTGACAATCGGGTCGTAATGCGAGCTCAGCTCGCCGAGCCGTTCCGGCGCAACAGTTCTGACGAACGCCGTCACTTGCCCATAGTGTGCAGGCTTCGCGGCCTCCGGCGTCAGGCCGAACAGCCGCAGTGGATCGTCCGGGTGCGCACGATTGAAGGCGCGCGCCCATTCCAGCACCGCAAGTGTCTCGGAGTTGCGCCACGGGACCCAGACGTCGTCGAGCAATTTACGCGGGTCACCGACACCCGTGCGCGCGTATTCGTCGATGGCCGCGATGACGGCAACGTCGTCGAGCAGCGCCAGCGCCCGAAACCCCTTTTGCTCCACCAGCATCCGCAGTATTCGATGCGCGGTTGCAGACAGTTCGTGCCCGGCGCGGGTGGTCATGCCGATACCGGCGATGGTGACGTCACCGGCGGCCCGATCCGCCAGCACCTCGAGATCGGCAAGTGGCCCGTCGGCCTCGACCACGTCGAGCGGATGGGCCGTGTCGCGAATCCATTGCATGACCTCGGCGGCGTCGGGTCCCGGGTACGACATGATGTCCTCCTACAGTGAGCGAACGGCCCCTGCCGTGCCGGAAGGGGCAGCTGAGTAGCGACGAAAATGTCTTTAATTGCAAAGCTAATTAACTTTGACGACAAAAGTAATTCGCAGTGAGGCAGATGTCAACGACAGAGTCGCGACCGGATTCGTTCCTGGTTCGGCTTGTTAACGCCGCCAATGCTTTCCGTTGTTTCGGCGATCCGGTCACGACCCGATGGGCAGCCATCCAGGCAGATCGCTGGGGACGGATGCGCGCGATGACGATCGGCTTCGACGGGCTCTTCGGTCCATCCGACCGGCCGACCGACATGCGAGCGATCCCGTTCACGTTCCCCACGATCGAGAGACTCCGATCGGTCGACTTCATTGCGCCACAACAACAATCGAGGTACGGGGGCGGTCGGGAGGTAAACCCTCGACTTACGCCCGCGTAGGCGCATGGTGATCGCTTGTCGAAGGGGCTTGTATCGGCAACGCTCAGACCAGGTTCACGCGGTACGGAAGGCGTCGATGTTGCGGGTGCACCATTGTTCGAATGTGCGCGGGTCCCTTCCGAGCAGCTGGCGGACGGTGTCGGTGCGGAACCCCACTGTGTCGGCGCGCATCAATTCGAATCCCTCGATAATTGCGGCGGCCAGGGCGGGTGGTGCGCCGTTGGGGTAGCGGGAGTGCAGGGCTTCCTGCGGTGTGGCCGCCTCGTGGACCTCGATGGTGCGGCCGATCGTTCTGGCGATGGTCGCGACTTGCTCTGCGACAGTGTAGGTTTGCGCGCCGGTGAGGGTATAGGTCATGCCTTGATGGCCGTCGTTGGTGAGTAGTTCGGCTGCCACCGCGGCGATGTCGGCGGGATCGATCGGGGCGTAGCGGCCCGGTCCGGTGGGATCGAGCACCGCACCGCCGGAGCGAATCGTCGGCGCCCATGCCAGCGCGTTCGTCATGAAACCACCGGGACGCAGCACGGTCACCGGAATGCCGGATTCGGCGACGATCCGCTCGCGGTCGCGATGCCAACGCCCCATGGCCGGTACGGGGTCGCCCATCGCATTGAAAGACGACAGTTGCACGATATGCCGGATCCCGGCGGCTCGCGCCGCGCTCACCGCACTCACCGTATGCTCCGAGCCGATGCCCGGCACCAGGAGGAACAGCTTGTCGGCACCGCCGAGGGCCGCCGCCAGGGTGGCTGGTTCGTCCAGGTCGCCGACGATCAGCTCGCTCCGGCCGGGATCCGCGATGCGAGCCGGATCGCGAACGAGCACACGGAATTCCGCACCCCTGGCATCGAGTTCGCCGATGAGCTCACGGCCGATATTTCCGGTGCCACCGGTAACAACTATCATCAGATCTCCATATCGTTAGCCGTCTAACGAACGAAACGTTAGACGGCTAACGATCAAGCGTCAATGCCTGGCGACCACAACAAGGAGGCCGACCGTGCCCGAATTCCTCGACCTGCATGGCCGCAGTTCGAAGGTGCTGCGCGCCCTCGCCGATCGCGAGATGCGTACGCATGGACTACATCTGGGCCAGAATCATGTCTTGGCCCTGCTGTGGGAGCGCGACGGCCGCACGCCGGGCGAGGTCGCCGCGGCGCTGAACGTCACCACCCCGACCGTGGTCAAGATGGCCACCCGGATGAGCACGGCGGACCTGCTCGAGCGCCGCCGCGACGAACACGACAACCGCCTGGTCCGCCTCTGGCTCACCGATAAGGGCCGCGCTCTCCAGCAGCCGATCGAGGCGCAGCGACAATCCCTGGAGGACAAGGTGACCGCAGATCTCACCCCCGCCGAACGCCGCCACCTGATGAGCGCCCTACGCAAAATCCACCGGACGGCGAGCGAACTACTCGGCGACTCCACACCCTGATCCCAGTGTGCAGCGCGGCTCGAGTTGCGCCGGGCGACGCCGCCCCTTCGAGCCGCGGCGGTCATCGGCCGACTCGTGGGCGTACCCGACCTTTCGGACGGCCGAGACTCACGGTGCGCGATTGCCCCCGGAGACAGAAACCAATTCAGTTCGCCCCGGGCCGCTGCGATCGGATGATCTCCGCGAGTCGCGCGTAATCATCGGCGCGCGCCGTCGACGCACGAAACGCCAGCCCCAGCGTGCGCCCCGGTGCGGGAGCAGCGAAGTGCGCGGTTTCCAATGTGCCGCGCGCGGTTTCGGCCTCGACCGCCATCTCCGGGATCAGCGTTACGCCGAGGCCGCCCGCGACGCATTGGACTACCGTCGCCAGCGAGGCGGCCCGGGTATCGCCGACCGCGGCCGGATGCGCGTCAGCGGAGCGGCAGAATTCCAGGGTCTGATCGCGCAGGCAGTGCCCCTCGTCGAGGAGTAGCAGCGGCAGCGCATCGAGGGTGGCCGCGGCGACATCGGTGCGACCGGCCAGCTCGTGGCCGCGCGGCGTAACCAGCACGAACTCTTCTGTGTACAACGGGATCTCGACCAGGCCGGGCGCCTCGGTCGGCAGCGCGAGCAGCGCCACATCCAGCACCCCGGTGCGCAGACTCTCCAGCAGCCGGGCGGTTTGGTCCTCGATCACCTGAGGAAGGAGGGCGGGCAACACCTTGCGCAACTCGGGCAGCAGACTCGGCAGCACATAGGGAGCAACCGTGGGGATGATGCCGATTCGCAGGGTGCCGCCCAGACTGTCACCGGTCGCCGAGGCGACGAATCGATCGGCCGCCTCGAGGGTGGCCGTCGCCTGTGGCAGCAGCCGCATACCCGCGGCGGTGACCAACACCCGACGGGTGCTGCGCTCGATCAGCTGCAGCCCGAGCCCGTGTTCCAATGCGGCCAGTGCCTGCGATAACGTGGGCTGGCTCACATTGAGCCTGGCTGCCGCGGTGCCGAAATGGCGATACTCCGCAATCGCTACGAACGCACGCAGCTGCGACAGGGTCGGCTGATAAGTCTGATCAGTCACGCCTATCAGTGTAGTGCGACTGATCACGTTTACCTTTCACTGGCCTTTGGGCAAGATCACCCGTGAGCTTTTCGATCCACTCGCTCTAGCAACCCGACTGACGAGGAGACAAGCATGGCTTTGCTGACCATCGGCGACCAGTTCCCGGCATACAACCTCACCGCGGTGATCGGCGGTGACCTGTCGAAGGTCGACGCTCAGCAGCCTGACGACTACTTCACCCAGATCACCTCCGACGACCACGCCGGTAAGTGGCGCATCGTCTTCTTCTGGCCCAAGGACTTCACCTTCGTGTGCCCGACCGAGATCGCCGCCTTCGGCAAGCTCAACGAGGAGTTCGAGGACCGCGACGCGCAGGTGCTCGGCGCCTCGGTCGACAACGAGTTCGTGCACTTCCAGTGGCGCGCCCAGCACGAGGATCTCAAGACCCTGCCCTTCCCGATGCTGAGCGACCTCAAGCGTGAATTGGCCTCCGCCACCGGCGTTCTCAATGCCGACGGCGTCGCCGACCGCGCCACCTTCATCATCGACCCGAACAACGAGATCCAGTTCGTCTCGGTGACCGCGGGTTCGGTCGGCCGCAATGTCGACGAGGTGCTGCGGGTGCTCGACGCATTGCAGTCCGACGAGCTGTGCGCCTGCAACTGGAAGAAGGGCGATCCGACCATCAACGCGGGCGAACTGCTCGCCGCGAGCGTCTGAGCATTATCCGATACACCTGAAAACCCCCGAATGAGAAGAGGATTCGCCGAATGAGCATTGAGACCCTGAAGAACTCCCTTCCCGAGTACGCAAAGGACCTCAAGCTCAATCTGTCGTCCATCGCACGCACCACGGTGCTGAACGAACAGCAGCTGTGGGGCACCCTGCTGGCGTCGGCGGCCGCGACCCGGTCGGCGACGACGCTGCGTGAGATCGCCGAGGAGGCCGCGGACAACCTGTCGGCGGAGGCGTACAACGCCGCCCTCGGCGCCGCCTCGATCATGGGCATGAACAATGTGTTCTACCGGGGCAAGGCGTTTCTCGAGGGCCGCTACGACGATCTGCGTGCCGGTCTGCGGATGAACATCATCGGCAACCCGGGTGTGGACAAGGCCGATTTCGAGCTGTGGTCGTTCGCGGTCTCCTCGATCAACGGCTGCGCCCACTGCCTGGAAGCCCACGAGAAGACGTTGCGCGAGGCGGGCGTCTCGCGCGAGGTGATCTTCGAATCACTGCGCGCGGCCGCGATCGTGGCCGGTGTCGGCCAGGCCGTGCAGTCCACCGAGGCGCTGGCGGCCGTCACGGTCTGATATCTCGATACGCCGAGCAACGGCTCCGCCCGAAAGGGCGGAGCCGTTGCCGTTTCCGTGTCGACCGGTACATGTCGGAGCGGCTCGTTAACCTGTCCGCGATACGCACCTCGTGAACAAGGGAGACGGGCCGATGGCTGTCCGCACGCCACCGACCGATGAGGACATCTGGGTGGTACCCAGCGCCTGGTGGTCGAAAACCGATCCATTTCGCGGGCGCTGCCCCGTGGCCAGGATCGCCGTGAATGTAGCTGCGGCACAGTCGATCTCCGACAAACTGGCGCAATCCGCGGAGCGGATCCGTGCGATTCTCGGCCATTCCGGCTCGCACCGGGTGCTCGCCCAGCGGGGCGCGCAGTACCTGTCCCGTCCCGGTTCCGATCCGCTCGGTGCGGCCGTGTGCGCCGCGATCGGCATGGACGCGAAGCTATTGGATGCCGATGCCCTCGGCCGCTACTACGACAACCACGCGGATCTGGCCGACTATCTCGTCGCCACCCACGGCCTCCGGTTCGCCGTCTCTACCGTGGCCGCGCTCACCGGCGTCTGCGCGGAGTCGCAGTCGGCCGATAGGTGGAACGGACACGCCTACCGGATCACCGCGCAGCCCTGTGATCCGCCCGCCACGCTGGTTCGCCGCCTACGCACCCTGCTGGCCGCGGCCGCGGACATGGACTATGCCGACGCCCTCGACGAGGCACGGCGGTTGCGGCGCGGGACGCTATCGATCCGGCTGCTGACCTCCTATCTGTTTCCCACCGAACAGCATTGGGTGACAGCCGATCTCGCCGATCCACAACTCAGCGAGGGCTTCGGTGCCACCTTCCTGCTCGCCTCGGTGACCGATCCGGCACTGGCCCATCGCATCCTCGGCATGATCACCTGGCATTGGCATCTGCTGCGCGATAACAAGTCGCTGATCTACAGTCTCGCGGCACATCTCGGCCCCGCCGCCACCAGCGTCCTCATCCGGCTCTGGGAGACCGGCCGCGGCAACGGCTCCGCCCCGGGACCGGAAACCCTGGCGCGCATCCTCGCCCGACTTCCCGACGATGCGGCGATGGACTTCCTGGCCGAGCACGCGTGGCGCAATGCCACCGCCGCGGCGCTGCTCGGTTCCACCGAACGGTTCCCCACACGGGCCATGCGCGTGCTCGCCGCGCGGACCACCCGGAGGGAAAGTACCGACACCTTCCGCGACCACGTCCGGCGTCATCCCGAACTCGCCACCGCCGTGTGCGATGAACTACCCGAATCCGCTCGGCGGCTGATCATCGAGAGTCTGCCGACGCCGTCGGTTCCCGCCACTCCCGCCGAGCTCGTTCCGGCGATTCTGCGCGATCCGCCATGGCAGCGACCGCGCCCAGAGCCGAACACCTTCGCCAACCTCGAAGCGCCTGCCGACGTGCGTGTTTCGTGGCAAGCGGGCGAGCGGGAGAAGTGGCTCGGCCGTGTCGAGACACTGACCACCGACGAAGTGCGGCAGCGGCTGGAGCACGTCCCGCCCGGCGGCTCCACGATCAGCGAATGGCAGCTGACCGCACTCGCCCAGGTCGAGCTCGCGCGCGCGGACCCGTATCTGTGCACCAGCCGCATCAGCTCGTTGCTCTGGCACGCCGAGCCACTGCTCGAACTCACGGCTGCCCACGGTGCCGCGGCTCACGATCTGGTCATCGACGCGGCCACGACGCAGCCGCGCTACCACGCCCCGGCGATCGCTCCGTTCGAAAGTCCGACCGTCGCCGCACTGATCGCCGACTGGCTGCGGTTGCGCTCACGCCGCCGCATCGCCCTGGACTGGCTGCGCCGTCATCCGGACTACGCCGCTACCGCCTTGATCCCGGGTGCGATCGGCAAGGCGCGCAAGGCAAGACGCACACACGCCGCGGCCTTGCGCACCCTCGCCGCGCTCGGCCACACCGATACCGTGCTCGCCGCCGCGAGGGCCTACGGCGCGACCGCTGCCGTGCGCGAGTTGCTCGATATCGATCCGGCCGAGATCGTGCCCGCGCGGATTCCCCCCTTGCCGCAATGGTTGTCGATTCCTGAGCTGCCGCCGATCATGCTGACCACCGGATACCCACTGCCGCACGACGCGGTCGCCAACCTCGTCGTACTCATGATGCTGTCGGACCCCGGAGTTCCGCACGCCGCGCTGGCGCGTATCTGCGAGTACTGCGACACAGCGACATTGGCCGTCGCGGCCGGTGCGATCTTCGACCAGTGGACCAAGACGGGCTCACCGTCGAAGGACACCTGGGTCTGGGAGGCGTTGGCCGCCTTCGGAAATGACCAGACGGTCGCGGATCTGCTGTCTCATATCCTCTGGAGTGCAGCCAAGGACAGTGTGCTCGATACGCTCGCCGCAATCGGCTCGGACTGTGCGTTGTCCGCGCTGATCACGGTGACCCAGCAGGGGCGCAACGCCGCGGTCCGTGCGGCGGCACGGATTCGAGTCGACGACCTGGCCGACGAGTTGGGGTTGAGTGCGGATCAACTCGCGGACCGAATGGTTCTCGACCCGGGGCTGCGTCCCGACGGCACGGCCTTGCTCGATTTCGGACCACGCCAATTCGTCCTCGGCTTCGATGAACAACTGCGCCCCACCATTACCGGCGCCGACGGCATCCGCCGTAAATCCCTGCCCAAGGCGAATGAACACGACGACCAGGCGCTCGCCGCCGAGTCGGGCGCGGCGTACCGCACGATTCGCAAGTACATCCAGAATTGCGCCGCCGAGCAGATCCGGCGACTCGAACGCGCCATGGTCACCGATCGCCGCTTCACCCTCGATGAACTGCGCAACCAGTACATCGCGCATCCGGTGCGCATCAACCTCACTCGCCGACTGATCTGGGCGACCTACCGTGACGATCGACTGGTCGAGTCCTTCCGCGTCACTGCGGACAACACCTTGGCCGACGTCAGCGGCGGCACACTCGAACTCGCCGAAGACGCCGACATCGGAATTGCCCATCCGAGTCATCTCGGCACCGACCTGACCGCCGCATGGGCGGGTGTACTGGCCGAATACGAACTCCCGCAACCATTTCCACAGGTCGGCCGGAGCGCAAACTCATGAGACAGCAACGGCTCCGTCCCCGCGGGACGGCGTCGCCTTTATCGACCAGCCCAACCGGTCGGCGATCTTGTTGAGCTCCAACTGATGGCACAGGAAGGTGAGTCCGAAAAACAGGTTCAGCAGGAAGCTGAACAGCTGGCTGCGCCGCCTCCTGGGACATGACGATGCGGCTGCCGGTGCGGCAGAAACCAAAGGGACTGACCAGGACCAAGGGAATTCAGGGCATAGCGGACAATTCGGCACGTTAGTGGCTTATTTGTCCCAGACACATACCCGCCGACGAGTCATAGGATCACTGGTTAATTGCCGGTAGGCTCGCGCTCATGGGTACACAAGGTGAACCGGAGGCTACCGGTACGCGGGTCGAGGTCGTGCGGGTGTTCACGGATCCGGCGGGGCACGGCGGCAACGAACTCGGCATCGCCCGTGCGGCCGACGTCGCCGACGTGGACCACCAGGCGCTGGCGGCGAAGGCGGGCTTCAGCGAGACCGTTGTCGTCGAGGATCCTGTCGACGAGATCGCCAAGGTACGGATCTACACCCCTGCGGTAGAGCTGCCGTTTGCTGGACACCCATCCGTGGGTACCGCGTGGTGGTTCGCCGAGCAGGGCCGCCCGGTGCGGATCCTGCAGCTGGCAGCGGGTCCGGTCGCCGTCGAGCTGACCGACGGCCTCACCTGGATCAGGGCGCGCGGCGAATGGACGCCGGAATTCACCTTCCACCAGCTCGACGACGTCGACGCACTGACGAACCTGCGGCCCGACGACTTCGACGAGGGCCACCATTACCTGTGGACCTGGACCGACGAACACCGTGGCGCATTGCGCTCCCGAATGTTCGCCCCATCAATGGGAATAGCCGAGGACGAAGCCACCGGCGCCGCCGCCGTCGCCCTCACCGCCCTACTGCGCCGCAGTCTGATCATCACCCAGGGCAAAGGGTCCCAGCTCTTCACCGAATGGGACTCCGACGGCTGGGTCCGTCTCGGCGGTCGAGTCGTCGCCGACTCGATCATCCACCTCTAGTCCACCCCACCACCGCCCGCGTGACCGAGAATGCGTTGGTGCAGGTGCGCTCTCGACGTTTACCCGCATGGCGATCGCCTGTCCAAGGCCGGGGTCAGGTGGCGGTGGTGGCTATCAGCATGTAGGTGGTGCCCAGGTCCATTACGAGGTGGGGGATCATCGCGGATGAGAGGGCGCGGGTGCGGAGCGGACCGGTTGACGGGCCGATCGGGTGGCCGAGCCAGCGTTGTGGACGTCCGGTGCTCGCCGCGATGATCAGCGCGATCGCGTCCGCCGCGAATAGCGTGGCGAGTGCGAGGGCGGGGATCGGCTTCGGACCATCGACATGGCTGCCCGGACCGTGTCCGGACATCGTGTACAGCATCGTGAGCGCGACGACGATATGGTAGCCCAGCGCGACCATCCGATCGGCGGGCATCAATCGAGTCGCACTGCGCCACTGCACAATTCGATCCAGCAGCAGTGCCGCGAAGACGACGACCATTGCGACGAGCACCCCGCGCAACGCGACCGGATTCGCGCCCGTGGGAAAGACCAGCATCGCGAGCATGACCAGACACATGATCAGATGCGCGGCATCGGATTCGTGACATGCCGCCGCGCCCTCGCCCATCGAATTTGCCTGCGGCCGAAGAGAATCAGTCGCTCTTCCGACGCCAACGAGCGGAACGGCGACCGTCCCGGCGTCACCACACTCCCCCGCCATCCGACGCATCTCACGGGCCGGTGCCGCCAACCGGCCGAGCACCACCGCCGCCGCGAACAGAAACGCCACAACCACCGACCACCGCAGGGCGGCATACTCCTGCGCGAATACGACCACACCCACCACCTCCCGACACCGCGCTACCTATCCATGGTCGCATCCGCCACGCCCCTCGGCCGCCCTTTCCGCAGCAACCCCTCGCACCCGCATCGTTTGTCGGGATCCGCACTCGCGCCGCGAGCACGTCATCGATCAGTTTGCGTGCGGCACCGAGTGCGGATCCCGATAAAAGGTGCGAATCATTACCGCCGTCGGCGCGAGGCGGCTATCGGACGACGCTCGGGCGGAGGCGGTCGGCGGCGGCTCGGGCGAAGCGGCCGGGTGAGATACCGCGCCATTGTTTGAATGCGTTAGAGAAGCTGGGTGCGCCGGAATAGCCCATGCGGTAGGCGACATCCTCGACGGTGAGGCCGGTGGTCAGCAGTTCTTCGGCGAGCGTTCCGTAGGTCTCCACGCATAGTCGACGGTAGGAGGTGCCCTCGTCGGCCAGGCGCCGCCGCATTGTGCGCAGGCTCATGTGCAGCTGCTCCGCCACGTCTTCCTGGGTGATGCGGCCGTTCATCTGATGCAGCAGCACCTCGCGCACCGATCCGGCAAGGCCCTGTTTCAATCCTCGGCGTTGCAGCAGGTCGATGCACTGTTCCTCGAAGAGCAGTGCGGTGAGCGGGCTGGCGTTGGGCATCGGCCGATCGATATCGGTGGCGTCGAAGACCGCGAGCTGGAACTGCGAGGATTCGGTGCTGGGAATCTCGAATTGGTCCAATATCGGCCGCAGTCGAGGTAGGAGCCCACCGGCGACCTCGGCCCGCACTACCGGCGGCGGCACCCCGAACACCAGATACCAGTTGTACAGCAGCGCAGCCACATCCCGCTCGGCGAGGAATGCGCGTACGTCGCCCGGCAGATCACGATCGTCGCCATAGAGCCAGATCTCGTCATCGTGATAGACGTGCCAGGCACGCGCCAACGAGGTCAGCATGCTGAAGTAGCGCATCGCGACCTCGATGGCCGAACGCATGGTCGGACTGCTCAGGACCGCCATCCCGAGCACGCCGTGGGTGGTGACGCGCGTGCGCATGCCCGCCTCGAAGCCCACGCCCGGTTGGTCGTCGAGCAAGGTGACGATATTGCGCACGAGTTGGAGTTCTTGTGCCGCAGTGATCTCCGCACCCGGCGTCTTCAACACCACCGGATCGATGGCGGTACCGCGCAAGATGTCCCCGCGCGTCAGATCGTGGTCATCGCCGACCTCGGCAAGGATCGCCGCATGTGCCACCGACCGCCGCCACTCCCATGAGGCCACCGATTCATCGTGATCGCATCTGGCCGATACTCGCAAGGTTTTGGCCGAACATCGTATATACCAATCGAGTTCGACTCGAGCTGACCGGTTTGCGCAATGTCATGACCCGATATCGCATGGCTACTACGCCGCCGCGAATCTACCGTCATGGCTATCGTCGAGCGAAGACCAAGGTAGGCGAGAACAACATGCCGAGAAAGACCCTTGTCGGCACGCGCGTCGCGATTACGGGCGGCACCTACGGTATCGGTAAGGAGGCCGCATTGGCCTTCCTCGCCGCGGGGGCCGATGTGGCGATCGGTGACGCGGATGCGGGCAAAGTGCGTGCAATCACCGCCCAGTTCAACCGGATTCATGGTGCCGACGCGGTCGGTCTACCGCTGGAGGTCACCGACGACGTGCGGTTCGCCGAATTCCTGGCCACCGCCGAACGCAGACTGGGTGGTCTCGATGTGGTGGTGAATGCCGCCGATGTCGAACCGACCGGCTCGTTTCTCGCGGAGTCCGGGCCGGAATCCGACCGCCAGATCGACACCAACCTGCGCGCGGTGATCATCGGATCCCGGCTCGCCGGACTGCGTTTCGCCGAACAGGGGCACGGCCACATCGTCAATATCGGTTCGGCCATCGGCGTGACGGCCGCACTGGGCGCCGCGGTGTACTGCGCGACCAAGCACGCGGTGATCGGGCTCGGCACCGCATTGCACCGCGGACTCGCCGGACAGGGTGTACTGGTCAGCACCATCGCACCCGGTTACGCACCCGATGCGCAGATGGTCGCGGACGCCATCGTCGACTGTGTCGAGTATCGGCGCGGCGGACTGGTGGTGGTGCCGCCGAACGGGTGGTTCCGCACGGCGATGCCGGATCCGGCACAGTTGCGGCATACGATGCGGCGGATGCTGGGCATCATGTGATGCCGCTGGCTCAGGCCGACAGCTCCCGTAATACGCGCTCGAGCACCTTGCCGGTGGGATTGCGCGGGAGTTCATCGATGAAGAGCACATCACGCGGCACCTTGAACCGGGCCAGATGCGACTTGACGTGTTCGCGGACCTCATCCTCGGTGAGCGAATATCCCTCGCGCACAACGACTACCGCACGCAGTCGCTGACCGTACCGGTCATCGGGCACACCGAACGCGCTGACCTCCGCCACCGCGGGATGGGCCGCGAGGAGTTCCTCGACCTCGCCCGGAAAGACGTTCTCACCACCGGAAACGATCATATCGTCATCGCGACCGTCGATGAAAAGTCTACCGGCACTGTCGAAGTGGCCGACATCACCGGTGGACATCAACCCCCCGATGCGGGGCTTGTCACCGCCACCGGTGTAGCCCTCGAACTGGTAGTTGTTGCCGACGAAGATCCGCCCGGTAATACCGGGACCCACCTCGCGGTCATTGTCATCGAAGATCTTCACGGTGGTGCTCGGCACCGGGGAGCCGACACAGCCGGGCTCCACCGCCAGATCGGCGGGCGTGGCAATGGTCGCGTAGGCCACCTCGGTGGATCCGTACACGTTGTAGACCACCGGTCCGAAGGCTTCGGTCACTCGGCCGCACAGCTCGGCACCGAGCTGGGATCCGGCGACGAAGATGATCCGCAACCGCGAGAGATCACGTCCGGCAAAGGCTTTCGGTCCGGCATCGACGAGCCGCTGCAGCATCACCGGCACCGCGATCATGGCGGTTGCGCCATGCCGGTCCAGGCTGTCCAGCACCGCCTGCGGATCGAAGCGGCGCCGGATGACCAGCGTCGAGCCGAAGCCGACCGCAAGGATGGCGTGCGCGAAACCGAGCGTATGGAACAGCGGCGCCGGGCATTCGGTGACTTCGCGCGCCCGGAACGGCACCTTGCCGAGGATGGCGCCCAGCGGCGACAGCGAGGTCGGCTCACTGCTGCGCGGCGCCCCCTTCGGGGTTCCGGTCGTCCCGCTGGTCAGCAGGACGATGCGGGCGGCGGTGCGCGGCTTACGCGGTGGTGTGCGCGCGGCGCCCGCGATCAGATTGTCCAGGGTGTCCACGCCGGGCCGATCGGCCCAGGCGCGGTAGCGGCCGCGCCGGGGCGTGAAATCGCCCAGCATGCTGGCATATTCATCGTCGAAGACCAGCAGATCGGCGCCCTCGCGGGTCACCACCTCCCGCAACTGCGGGCCCGCGAAGTCGGTGTTGAGCAAGATGATTCGGGCGCCGCACTTGGCCGCGGCGAAAACCGAATAGTGGAAGCCACGATGGTTGCGCGCCAGGATCGCCACACCTTCACCGTCGCGCAGACCTCGCGCCCGCCAGGCATTCGCGAGTGCGGTACTGCGCTCATCGAGTTCGCGGAAGCTGATGCGGCCGAGTTCGTCGATAATGGCGCTGCGATCGCGATAGCGCAGGGCGGCAACGGTTGTCAGTCCGCCGAGCAGTCCGGAGCGCAGTACCGCCGCGCCCATTCTGGCAAGCCGATCCGGACGTTCGGGCGTCGCGAGTCCGGCACGCACGGTGAGTGCGGCGTAATAGGTCTCATCGGCGGCCCGTCGCGCCGCGGTCGTGGCCAGCGTCCCGAACTTGTTGGCAAACTTCATTATTCGATCCTCGCGTTGTCCCTGTCCGCCCGCACGTCGGCTGGCATCGATGTACCGCGCCGGTCGGCTCGAGCTACGCCTGTGCCGTTGAGATTTCCGCCACACTCCGAGGTACGCGATGGATCATCGGGTCGAATGCCTTTGGCCGCAGCCGAGATCGAGCGGCCCGCGTTATCGACCAGGGTCTCCGGTGCGCAGAATTCGGCGAACACCCGGTCGGCGACGGTGTCAATGCCCTTGTCGGTGGACAGGTCCCCCGCGATCGCGTGCGTCACCCCACCGCGCGCACCGATCTCGCGCACCGGCACCTCGAGTTCGTCGGCGCGCCGTGCCACCACCAGGGTCGTCGCACCCACGACCGCGAACGCATCGGCCAGCGCCCGGCCGATCCCACTGGACGCGCCGGTAATGAGCACAGTGCGTCCCGCGACCCGATCGGCCAGCGACGGCACCCAGGGCGCGGGCAGGCGGCGCGGTTTGATCAGCACATTGTTCGCCTGCCGGGCGAACTTCTCGAACATCGACATCGTTGGCCACCTAAGGTGAGGGCGAGTGCCCTCACAGTAGAGCGCGCCGAAGGCCTTCGTCGAGTACCGACCCAGACAGCAGGGTCCAGACGCACTGTCCATGATGGACGAATGTCCAGCGATATTGACGAGCAGCTACGGAGCCGAAACGCCGACCTGCGGATCGTCGTCGACGATCTGTCCGGTCCGGAGGTCGCGGCCCTGCTCACCCAGCATCTGGCCGAGATGTACGACAACTCCCCTGCCGACAGCGTGCACGCCCTCGACCTGGATGCCCTGCGCGGCCCGGCCATCACCTTCTGGAGTGCCTGGGAGGACAGCGAACTCGCAGGCTGCGGCGCACTCAACCAGCTCGACGCCACTCATGGCGAAATCAAGTCGATGCGCACCGCCACCGATCGCACCGGCCGCGGCATCGCCGCCACCCTGCTGGGCCACCTCATCGCCGAGGCCCGTGCCCGCGGCTACCACCGGCTCAGCCTGGAAACCGGAGCCTCCGACTACTTCGCCCCGGCGCAACGGCTCTACGCCCGGCACGGCTTCGAGGTCTGCCCACCATTCGCCGACTATCTCGAGGACCCGCACAGCGTCTTCATGACGCGCACCCTCTGAGCGCCGCCGCCCGCTCGCCGCGTCGACTGTTCGCAACAGCAGGACTCGATTCGGCCGCACACAACTCGAAGCGGCGCTATCCGCTCGAGTCGGCCCCGCACGGCTTGATCCAGCCCCACACGACTCGAATGCCACCGCACCCTCGACACGACCCCACACGACTCGACCCAGCCCCACACGACTCAAATGCCACCGCACCCTCGACACGACCCACACGACTCGATTCGGGCCCGCACAGCCCGATTCCGCGCCGCAAGCAGCGGTCGCTGGTCCGCGTCAGGCGGCGTTGATCGCGGTGATCAGCGTTCGATTGCCTGCCGTTCGGGTCGTGATGATCTGGGTGAAGGTCTGTGGTTGCTCACCCGGTCGCTGTTGGGTGAGCCGGACCTCCCAGTGCGCCTCCCCTGCATCGGTGCCCGCGCGGGTGATCTGCACGCAGTACAGGGTGCCGGTGGGGACCTGGTTGATGCCGCGCTGGATCTGGTCGGCGGCGGGCACATTCGCGTCATTCGCGACGACGCCGCGCGCCGCGAACCCCGAACGCTGCACGTAATACGCACGCTCGAAGGCGAGGATCGCCGAGGGGCCATCGCTGGTGCCGCCCGGATCCGTGCCGGAGATGACATCGCCGGTGCGCCGCTGTTCACAGCCCGGTGTCGCGACCTGCGACGGTTGATCGCCGGGGGTGGTGGTCCCCGGAACGCGTCCGGCGGTCCCTGGCACGACGGCCGCCGAGGTCGCCGCGGCGGGGCGCTTCTGCTCACCCGAACCGCCGAAGACGAACATCAGCACCGAAACCACCGCGAGCACCACACCGAGCACGATCAGCACCGCGACCACCCGATTGCCGCCACCTGCCGGTTGCTGATCGCGACGTCGCGGCGGATGCCGCAGCGCCGGGCCGGGATTGCCGCCGGACCGATCGATGATCGTGGGCACAACGGCTTTGGTTTCCGCAGGTAGCGGCGATTCGGTCGCGACGGTGCGGGTCCGGTCCCGGCTCTGCTCCGCCTCCGTTGGCGCCACGGCGGGATGACGCGGTTCCAGCCATTCCTGCCAATCCCCGGACGGCCGGGCACGCAGTGGCCGCTCGGGTGGGTCGAGCGGATCGACCCGAGGGCCCCGTCGTTGGCCCGAACCACGCCGCGCGCCCGGACGCCGCCGCTTCGAGGCGGGGGCGGCGGGCCGGATCATGGGCAGTCCGGTATCGAACGGATTGCCCTGGTTCCGGCTCGGGGAGCCGGAATCAGAGCTCGTCATCGTCGAATTCGCCGATCACCGCGGGCGGGACGGTCGCCAGCACGGTCGGCACGGTGACGCCGAGTTGGCCGTCGCGCGGGCGGCGATCCTCATCCGATTGCGGTGACGGCGGCATCGCCAGACCACCGGTGCTGCCCGGCTGGTTCGCCGGTTCCGGCGCGGAGGGCCGCGACGGTGGCGTCTCCGCAGTGGCCGGTGCCTGCGGCCCCGGTGCTGGCATCGGCGCCGGAGCCGGTTTCGTGGCGGTGGATCCATTGGGCGGGATCACCGAGCTGGTCCCGGCATTCGGCGCGGGCTTGGCCGACAGACCCGATCCGCCGCCGAAGTCGATCACATTCGTGGGTTTGCTCGCGGACTCGCCGGTGGTCGGGTTCGTGGTGCTGCCCGGATGGATGAGTTCCGGAATCGCCTTGTCGATTGCCTTATCCGCGGAGGTGGCCACGGTGTCCATGGCGTGCGTACCGACTTCGGCGATCTTATCGATGAGGTGGGTGCCGATATTGACCCCGGCCTCGATGGCGGCGGTGCCGACCGAGACACCCGCGTTGATCAGGTACTGCTGCAACTGGAGTTGGGCTGCCTGCACCGGGTCCAGTGGCGTTGTCGTGGTCACGCCCGCGGTCGTCGTGCCGTCCGTCGTACCGGGCACGACCGTCTGCTGGGTGGTGCCGACGCCCTGCGGTGTGGTGACGGTGAGCGGTCCCATCGCATCGAGCCGGGCGGTGTGGCCGTCCATTTCCGATTGCGCGGTGCTGACCGCGGTGACGGCGTCCCGCAGCGCCCGGGTTGCCCGCGCGATCACGGCATCGGTATCCGAGGACGCGCTCGCGGTGCTCATGATCTGCCGGGCGTCCCTGCGGAAGTCCGCGATGATCTGCTCCACCTTCTGCGCGGCACGGGCGCTGGTGGCATGGGCGTCACCGAGCACCGACAGGTACTCCGGTCCGCGGTCGGAGATATCGCCGATCTGAGTTTGCGTGGTGCGCAACGCCGGAACGGCATCGTCGGCGGCGCGCGAGGTCCAGGTCGACTCGAGTGCGTGCAGGCCGTCGCGGTGCGGGCCCTCGGCATCGGCGACCTGTGTGGACGCCGCGGACAGCGCCTCGACCACGGACCGGTCCGGTGTCGCGACGCCGCTGCCGAGCGAGGCGCGCAGCTGTAGTAGCGGCTCCACCAGCGCGGCCACGATCGGCGGATCCACATTCGGGTCGACGGTGCTGACGGGGGTATCGGCGGCGGTGTTAGCGGGCCGCCGTCGGAGCAGTCGTCTCATGCCTGCGCCTCGCTGACGCTCGGCTCCGGCATGTGCCGTGCACGCTGGCTCATGATTCGCTCACTTCGTTCGCTCATGCCAGCGCTTCTCCTTGCCGGGCAAGAGCGCCCGCGGAATCTACGTCGATGCCCTGCATATCCGCGCTGTAGTCGCGCAGTACCTGCCCATAGGCGGCCACCAATTGTCCTGCGGTAGAAAGCGCTTGGACATGTTCGTGCACCTTCTCGGTGAATCGGGCCGCAAATGTGGCGCCGACCGGTCCGAGATCGGCGACGAGTCGCTCCGGATTCACCGCGCCACCCGCGACAGCCGAGGCCGAGGCCAGCTGTTGCGACACCGTATTCGCGATCGCGGTGTAGGCGGCCATCGCCGCCGGGTCGAGCTTCAGCGCGTCCACTGTTCCCCCTTAATTACGGAAACCAATCTGTCGCCTCATATTTCGACACTCCGAGCGTACTTGGGACCCGGACAATGCGCGCCCGATCCCGCGTTCGGACCGAGTCTATGCGGCCGCGGCTGGCGCTTATGCGACACCAGTCCGTTATGACAGAGGCCGAGGTAGCGATTCCGGAAACGATCACTTTCACCTCGCGGCGGTCATATGCTTAGCGCTACGAGGTTGGTCCCATCATCACTCTGGCGATCCACGCCCAGGGTGCCCAAGGTGAGAGGGGTCAGTAGCGTGAAGAACAGCAAGCGTTTTCGAAACTGGTCGGTCAGATCCGCAGTGCTCGTCGGTGCCGTGTCGGCCGGACTCCTGATGGCGGGCACGGCGCAAGCAGAACCACTGTGGCCGGGTGGCCCGGATATCGGCACACCGGCGATCATTCCGCCCATTCCGCCGGCTCCCGTTTACGCACCGTGTGCCGAGAACGCACGGATGTGTATGCGGCTGTCCACGAACGAAGCCTGGCTGATGGAAGACGGCAAGGTGACCTACGGTCCGACCCCGATCTCCCACGGTCGGCCCGGGTACGAGACGCCGCCCGGGGTCTTCCGGGTCTCCTTCAAAAGGGAGGACTTCTGGAGCACCATGCACAACGCTCCGATGAAGTGGGCCGTCTTCTTCAACGGTGATATCGCCACCCATATCGGCCCCATCGAGGAACAGTCGCACGGCTGCATCCGGATGACCCCCGAGGGCGCCGAGGCGACCTACCACCACCTCAACCCCGGTGACATCGTCGAGGTCGTACGCTGACACCGTCACCGAGCGAGGCCTGAGCGGAATCCACCGACTGGGCTTGCTCGTATCCGTCGGATCAGCGGCAAAGTCGTTGCGCACCAACGACAACCACCGGATCGCATTGATGGCACCTCAGCTGGCCGGGCTCGGGCCTTGTTCCGGACCGACGGCTGACGGGTGCGCGCGCCGAATGCGATCGGTCGTGGCATGCCCGTCATCGACAGGCCAGAGCACTGCTGGACCGAACCAGTGGCACAGCAGCAGGGCGAGCTCGACATCGAGGCGATCCTCGCCGATCGGGCGGCCGCGGCGGTCGACGGCGCGCTGGACACGATATTTCACCGAGTTGAAGTGCAGGTTCAGCTCGTCGGCGGCGGCCTTGTAGCTCGCGCCGTGATGTAGGAAGACGCGCAGGGTGTCGCGCAGTCGCGCATCGTTGTCGGAGTTGGTCGCCAGCGGCCCGAGCACATCGCCCACCCAGGCCCGAGCCTCGGGCAGATCGCCGCTCAGCAGTGCGGCCGCGGCCAGCCCAGGGTCGCCGGACGCCGTGACGCGCGCGCTGCGTGGACCCGCGGCGATGACGACGTTGCGGACGCTCTCGGCCTGCCGATGGGAGCGACGGAAGCCCTCGACACCGGGTAGTGGCATACCGAGGGCGATACACGGAGCATCGTGGCGCCCGGCGATGAACCGACGGACCAGCCCCTCGACGGTCGGCGCGGTCTCGGCGCTCAACGGAATCCAGCCCCAACCGCTGACTCGATCGGCGGCGACGAACAACGCACTCCCCTGTGTCGGTAGCGATTCGGTGAGCTCGCGCAGGAAGCGTTCCAGCCGCACCAACTCGTTGCCCTTCACGTCGTCGGAGTACCAGAGAATCAGTGCGAGGTGAATTCGCCTGAGCGGGTAACGGATTGCCGCGGTGACCGCGTCCAGATCCACCTCGCCGTCCTCGAGCAGCTCGCGCACACGGACGGCGCGCACGCTGTTGCGGTGCTCCGACCACCGATCGCGCTCGACGTCGTACACCCCGACGACCTGCTGGGAAATCCAATCGATGTAGCGGAAGGAGACCGTTGTCATCCGTTCGTAGACATCGAGGCTCAGTGTCGGATCGAGGTCCGCGGCGCGGATCTCGTCCAGGATCACATCGAGCAGCGCCTGCTGACCGAGCCGGTAGGCCCGCACGAGCGCATTGGAGGAGACATCGTGTTGGGCCAGGCGCCGCGCATACTCCAGCGCGGCGGTCGGCGGTTCGACGCGCTCGATCGGGATGTCGTAGTGCAACGCGTGGAAGACCGCATCGATATTTCCCTCGACGCTGGCGCCCAGTAATTCGATGAGCTGCGAATTACCCCGCAGTTCGGAAATCTCGGCGGCCAGGGTCTGCTGAATCGACCGGGATACCTCGCCCAGCCTGGCACGGAGCAGCCCTTCGATCCTCGCGGCGTTCTCTATGACGACTGCATCGTCGAACCGGCGCCGGTCAGCCATAACCAACAGTAGATCGCTGTGCCGACCAGGGTGATCGATTTCCTGATGCGGTTGTCTTCCCACGACAACACCGGCCGCGGACTTCGTATTTTCGCGACGGTGTTTACCAGATGTCCGATTCCTATCGTTTGGTGTATCCCTTCGAAACCCCCAGCCCAGGAATTGTCCATGAACCTTTCGGAACTCCCCGATCTACGCGCCACCCGCGACCCGTACGGACCGAGCATCGCCGACGATGACGTCGAGTTGAACAACATTCAGTTCCTCCGGACCGTCCAGCGGGCCGCGGCGACCTTACGCAGCCAGGGCATCGGCGCCCAGGACGTGGTCGCCGTGATGCTGCCCAACACCGTGAGCCTCGTGGTGACCCTGTTCGCCGCGTGGCGTATCGGTGCGGCCGTCACTCCGCTCAGCCCCACACTCGTCCCGTCCGAGGTCGCATACCAGGTGGCGGACGCGGGGGCGAAGGTGCTGGTCACCGATCGGCAGATCGAACTGGCCACACCCGCGCTGTTGCCGGTGCGTGAGCTGACCGCCGAACCCCCGGCCTTCGCCGATCCGGTCCAGCAGTCCGACGACGCGCTGGCTTTGCTCATCTACACCAGCGGCACCACCGGCCGCCCGAAGGGCGTCATGCTCGACCACGCCAACCTGAAGGCAATGTGCCGCATGGTGATCGACGCATTCCAGCTGACCGGCGCCGACCACAGCCTGCTCATCCTGCCGCTGTTCCATGTCAACGGCATTGTCGTCGGCACGCTGTCGCCATTGCTGGCCGGTGGCCGGACCACCATCGCGGGCCGGTTCAGCCCGAAGACCTTCTTCGAGCGGATCGTACGCAGCGGCGCGACCTACTTCTCCGCCGTACCGACCATGTACACGATGCTGGCGGATCTGCCCGTGGATGTGCGACCGGATACCTCGGCCGTGCGATTCGCGGTATGCGGCGCGGCACCGGCCAGCGTCGAACTGCTGGACAAGTTCGAAAGCCGTTACGACATACCGATTGTCGAGGGATACGGACTGTCCGAGGGATCCTGCGCGAGCACCGTCAACCCGATCGGCGGCCAGCGCAAGCCGGGCACCGTCGGGCTGCCGCTGCCCGGCCAGACCATCCGGATCGTCGACTCCAACGACCTCCCGGTGGCCGACGGTGAACCGGGCGAGGTGCAGGTGCACGGACCGAATGTCATGCGCGGCTATCTGAATCGCCCCGAGGAAACCGCCAAGGCGCTCGCGGGCGGCTGGTTGCACACCGGCGATATCGGACGCATCGACGAGGACGGCTATCTCGTGCTGGTCGACCGCGCCAAGGACATGATCATTCGCGGCGGCGAGAACATCTATCCGAAAGAGATCGAGACCGTCATCTATCAACTGCCCGAAATCGCCGAGGCCGCGGTCGTCGGCCGGGCCGATGCGGTGTACGGCGAACAGCCGGTGCTGTTCGTCTCGCTGAATTCCGGCGCGCAGATCGACGCCGAGAGGATCCATGAGCACGCGCGCGGCGCGCTGTCGAAATTCAAACTGCCCGTGGCGATCACGATTCTCGACGAGCTGCCGAAGAACGCTGTCGGCAAGATCGACAAATCCTCGCTGCGCAAATCGCTGCACCTCCAGGGTGCCTGAGATACATTCGAAAATTAGGAGTTCACAATGAGTTTCACAAAGCCGGATCTCCCAGCCGTCGATCCGGAAACATTTCTGCGGAAGCCGCTCATGGAGCGGATGCGCATTCTCGCCGTCAGCTGGGGCGAGCACGGATTCGGTTCGCCGCGAATGGTGCACACGATCTACATCCTGAAGCTGCTGCTGTGCTACGCGCTGGGCGGCATTGTCGTGGCGACCGTGACCTCGGATCTGCCTGCGTTCTGGCATGTTTCGCAGTGGTGGGACCAGCCGATCGTCTACCAGAAGGCGGTGCTGTGGACCGTCCTGCTCGAGGCGATCGGTGTCGCGGGCTCGTGGGGACCGCTCGCGGGGAAGGTGAAGCCGATGACCGGCGGCATCCTGTTCTGGGCCAGGCCGGGCACCATTCGGCTGCGGCCATGGCGCTGGGTGCCGTTCACCGGGGGTGATCGCCGCACCTGGTTCGACATCGTGCTCTATGTGGCGATGCTGGTCGCCGTGGCGGTTCCGTTGGTTCTGCCCGGCGTGCACAGTGACTCGCTATCCGCCGCGGTCCCGGACAACACCTCGGGCCTGGTCGCCCCCGCGCTCATCGTGCCCGCAATCGTGCTGCTGGTGGTCAACGGCCTGCGTGACAAGACGGTTTTCCTCGCCGCTCGCGGCGAGCAGTACCTGCCCGCGCTCGTCTTCTTCACCGTGCTGCCATTCGTGGACATGATCATCGCGCTGAAGCTGCTGATCCTGGTCGTCTGGGTCGGTGCGGGTGTGTCGAAGTTCGGCAAGCATTTCGCCAATGTGGTCCCGCCGATGGTCAGCAACAGCCCCTCGATGCCGTTCACCTGGATCAAGCGGGCGCATTATCGCGACTTCCCGCGTGACCTGCGGCCGTCCCGGGTGGCGGATCTGATGGCGCACGTCGGCGGCACCTTCGTGGAGATCGTCGCACCGCTGACGTTGTTCTTCTCGACGAATATCTGGCTCACCGTGGCGGCAGCGACCGCGATGGTGGTGTTCCACCTGTTCATCGTGTCGACCTTCCCGCTGGCGGTGCCGCTGGAGTGGAATGTGCTGTTCGCCTACACCACGATCTTCCTGTTCCTCGGCTTCCCCAACTGGGACGGCTACAGCGTCACCGATATGTCCTCACCGTGGCTCACAATGGTGATCGTGGCAGGGCTGGTTTTCTTCCCGATCCTGGGCAATTTCCGCCCCGACAAGGTGTCCTTCCTGCCCTCGATGCGGCAGTACGCGGGCAACTGGGCGTCGGCGGTGTGGGCGTTCGCGCCCGGTGCCGAAGCCAAACTGGATCGGGTGACCAGGACGGCGCGAAATCAACTCGACCAGTTCATCGAGTTCGGCTACGAACCGCAATGGGCCGAGATCACCCTGCAGAAGACCATCGCCTGGCGCACCATGCACAGTCAGGGCCGCGGCCTGTTCTCGGTGCTGCTGAAATCCCTGCCCGATATCGATACCCGGACGGTGCGCGAGGCGGAATTCATCTGCAATTCGCTGATCGGGTTCAACTTCGGTGACGGACACCTGCACAACGAGGATCTGGTCCGGGCTGTGCAGACCGAGGCACAATTCGAACCGGGTGAGCTGATCGTCGTCTGGGTCGAGTCGCAGGCGGTGGGCAGCAAGGTTCAGCACTACAAGGTGATCGACGGGGCGCTCGGGGTGATCGAGCGCGGTACCTGGAAGGTCGCCGATGCGGTCGCTGAGCAGCCGTGGTTGCCCAACGGTCCGATCCCGACCGAGGTGAGCTGGTCGCTGACCGAACCGAAGCCCACTGCCGCACCGGTCATCCTGGATGAGCACGGGCATGGAGCGCTGGCATGAGCACCGCAACCGTGGTGGGCGGCGGCCCCAACGGGCTCGCCGCCGCCGTCGCCCTCGCGGCGGCCGGAGTACAGGTCACCGTGTTGGAGGCGGCGGACGAGATCGGTGGCGGCACCCGCTCCAGCGAGGCGATCGTGCCCGGTCTGCTGCACGACCACTGCTCGGCCACCCATCCGATGGCCGTCGGCTCGCAATTCCTCGGCAGTCTCGGCCTCGACCGGTACGGGCTGCAGTGGCGCTGGCCCGAGATAGATTGCGTACATCCGCTCGACGGCGGTTCGGCGGGAGTGCTGCATCGCTCGGTCGAGGAGACCGCGGCCGGGCTCGGCCGAGACGGGGCACGCTGGCGGCTGGCATTCGATCGCCCGGTGGCCCGGTACGACGCGCTGGCGCAGGACATTATGAGCCCGCTGCTGCGAATGCCACACCACCCGCTGACGCTGGCACGATTCGGCATTCCGACCATACTGCCCGCCTCGACGCTGGCACGGGCATTCCGGACCGCGGCGGCCAGGGCGTTGTTCGGCGGCATCGCGGCACATACCTTTCGGCCGCTGCATCAGCCGCTGACCTCCGCGATCGGACTCGGCATCATCACCGCCGGGCACCGGCACGGGTGGGCCGTTGCGGCGGGCGGATCGCGATCGATCAGCGGCGCGCTCGCCGCGCTGCTGGCCGATCTCGGCGGCAAGATCGAGACCGGGACCCGCATCGACGCGATATCGCAGTTGCCGCACACCGACATCACGATGTTCGACCTCGCGCCCGGCGCCGTCGCCGATATCCTCGGCGATCGGCTGCCGCGCCGAATCGCCGAGGCGTACCAACGTTTTCGGCAGGGACCCGGGGCTTTCAAGGTCGACTTCGCGGTCGAGGGTGGCGTGCCGTGGACCAATCCGGACGCGCACCGCGCCGGGACGGTGCATCTTGGCGGCGACTACGCCGAGATCGCCGCCGGTGAACGGGATATTCACGCGGGCAGGATGCCGGAGCGACCGTTCGTCCTGGTCGGGCAGCAGTATCTGGCGGACCCGCAGCGCTCGGTCGGCAATGTCCATCCGCTGTGGACCTACGCGCATGTGCCCAACGGATTTACCGGCGATGCGACCGCGGCGATCATCGCCCAGATCGAGCGGTTCGCGCCTGGTTTCCGGGAGCGCATCGTCGGGCAGACCGTACGGACGACGACGGAGATGGCGACCTACAACCCGAACTATGTCGGTGGCGACATCATGACCGGCGCCAAGGATATTCGTCAGTTGGTCTTCGGTCCGCGCACCACACTGTCGCCGTACGACGTCGGCGTGCCGGGAATGTACATCTGCTCCGCGGCCACGCCACCCGGTCCCGGCGCGCACGGTATGTGCGGCGCCAACGCCGCGCAATCGGCGCTGCGCCACCTGGAAGAAATCGGCTAGCAATCGGGTCGCCCGAGATCGATGTCACTTCGGGCCGACCGGCCGCACTCCAATAGCGGCACCGCATGTTCGCAGGTCCTGTGTCCACCTGCCAATGAATCCCTCGGTTCTCGTCTCCCCGAGACGATGATCCCGATCGAATTCCATACGACAGTAATTGCAGCCAGCAACGGCGCGGCATACCAAGATTCCAAATACCCAGAAAGCATCAGGAATGACCACCTCGTACGTTCAAGAAATCCCCGGGCTCGGACTGGGCACCGGAAAACTCACCGGCCGCGTCGCCTTCGTCACCGGTGGCACCCGCGGTATCGGCGCCGCGATCGCGCGCAGCCTCGCTGGCCAGGGCGCCACAGTGGCGGTGGGCTACAACACCGACAGCGCCGACCATTTCGTCACCAACCTCACCGAGCAGGCCCGGGCGCACGGCGCCACCGCTTCGGCCCATCAGGGCGATATAAGCTCCGCCGCCGACTGTCGCCGCACCATCGCCGAGGTGATCGAAACCCATGGGCGACTGGACATTCTGGTCAACAACGCGGGTATCACCATGGACAAGACGGTGGCCGCGATGACCGAGGAAGACTGGCACACCGTGCTCGCGGTCAACCTGTCCGGCGCCTTCTTCCTGTCCCAGGCCGCGCTTGCGCACATGGTCGAACGGGGGACCGGACGCATTGTCAACGTGTCCTCCGTGGTCGGTGAGACCGGCAATATCGGCCAGGCCAACTACGCCGCCGCCAAGTCGGGGCTGTTCGGGCTGACCAAGACCCTGGCCAAGGAGGCCGCCTGCCAGCTCGACAAATCCGGCCTGCGCACCGACTACGGCATCGGCATCACGGTCAACGCCGTGACGCCCGGCCTGATCGCCACCGAGATGACCGACCGCATTCCGAAGCAGGTGATGAGCAAGCTCACCGCGCAGATCCCGGTGGGGCGGGCCGGTCGCCCCGAGGAAGTCGCCAGGGTCGTGCACTTCCTGGCCGCTGACGCCTCCGCCTACATCACCGGACAGGTGTGGAGCGTCAACGGCGGCATGGATATGTGACCCGGGCACCGTCGAACTATCCACCCGAGAGAAGCCATCGTGACGAATACCGTTGATACCGAACGCAATTACCCACCCACCACCGCCCGTGGCGCGGACGAGCTCGCCGCTCCGCTCGATCTGCTGCTGCTCGGCCCCGCCTTCGGCCTGCGCCGCCGCATGACACCGAACACCTCCTGGGCACATATGGCCGCCAATCTGGCCCGCAAGCCGGGGACTGTCGCCGAGCGCGGCCGATCACTGGTCAAGGAATTCGGCCTTATCGCCCGCGGTTCGGCCACCCGGGAACCGGCCAAGTACGACAAGCGCTTCGCCGACCCCGCGTGGCAACAGAATCCGCTGCTGCATCGAACGGTGCAGGCCTACCTGGCCGCATCCGAGACCGCCGAGACGCTTTACCGAGACGCCGAGCTGGACTGGCGCGATGGCGAGCGGATGAAATTCGTACTCGACAATGTGATCGAAGGCGCGTCACCGAGCAACAACCCGCTGCTCAGTCCGCTGGGCTGGAAGGCGCTCATCGATACCGGCGGACTGAGCGCGGTCCGCGGCCTGCGCCGATTCCTGCGCGATATCGCCGGTCAGCCGCGAGTTCCCGCGATGGTCGAGCCGGATGCGTTCGCGGTCGGCGAGACGATCGCCACGACACCGGGCGCGGTCGTGCTGAAAACACGGATGTTCGAGTTGATCCAGTACACCCCGCAGACACCGACGGTGCACACGGTTCCGCTGCTGATGGTGCCACCGGTGATCAACAAGTTCTATGTTATGGATATCGCACCCGGCCGCAGCATGATCGAGTATTTCGTGCAGCAGGGCCAGCAGGTCTTCGCAATATCGTGGCGCAATCCGCATGCCCGGCACCGAGATTGGGGATTCGACAGCTACGGCGCCGCCATTGTGGAAGCACTCGACGCGGTGCGGCGGATCGCGGGGACCGAGCGCGCGCATCTGATGGCGAGCTGTTCCGGCGGCATTCTCGCGGCCATGGTCGCCGCGCATCTCACCGATATCGGCGAGGACGATCGGCTGGCGAGCCTGACGCTCGCAGTCACCGTACTCGATCAGTCCAAGGCAGGTTTCGCCTCGGCGGCGCTCGGCGAGAAGGAGGCGCATACGGCGATCAGGATGTCCGAGCGCAAGGGCTATCTCGACGGACGCGCGCTGGCCGAGGTGTTCGCATGGCTGCGGCCAACCGATCTGATCTGGCGGTATTGGGTCAACAACTACGTCCAGGGGCGCGCGCCCGCGGCGTTCGACGTGTTGTTCTGGAATGCGGACACCACACGCATGACCGCGGCCCTGCATCGGGATATGGTGCTGCTCGGGCTGCACAACTCGCTGACCGAACCGGGTGCGGTGCGCATGCTGGACTCGCCGGTGGATCTGTCGAAGGTGACCGTCGATTCATATGTGATCGGTGGCATCGCCGACCACATCAGCCCGTGGCAGGCCACCTATCGCAGCGCACGGCTGCTCGGCAGCACGCAGCAGCGGTACGTGCTCTCGACCAGCGGACATATTGCGGCGCTGGTCAATCCGCCCGGAAATCCCAAGGCGTCCTACCGATTCGGGCCCGCCGACACCGAAAGACCCGACGAATGGCTGGAAACGGCGGAGCGGGCCGCCGACTCCTGGTGGCCCGATTATGTCGCCTGGCTCGCCGAGCGCGGCGGACCCGAAAAGCCCGCGCCGCAACAGCTCGGCGCCGAGGGCCTGCTACCCGTCGGTCCGGCGCCGGGCACCTATGTCCACGAACACTGATGTCGCGCAGTGAGCCGATGATCGCCGCCACCGGGGACCACATCATCACCGTATTCGGCCAACGGATTCGAGTGCGTATCCGGCCGGGACGGGGCATACCGCTGGTGTTGTGCAATGGCATCGGCGCCGGGCTCGAGGTGCTCGCGCCGATTGTCGACGGGCTCGACCTCGAGATCCCGGTCGTGAGTTTCGATGTGCCCGGCACCGGCGAGTCACCGCATTCCCCACTCCCCTATGGGTTTCCGTATCTGGCCTGGCTGCTCGGCCGCATCCTGGACAAACTGGGCATCGACCGCGTCGATCTGCTCGGCCTGTCGTGGGGCGGTGCGGTGGCACAGCAATTCGCTTTTCAGAACCCGCGCCGATGTCGCAGGCTGGTGTTGGTGTCGGCGGCGACCGGCGTACTGATGGTGCCCGCCCACCCGCGGGTGCTGGTCAAGATGGCCACACCGCGCCGGTTCCGGGATCCGGAGTACGCCACCGATATCGCCGCGGCCAGCTACGGCGGCACCGCACGCACCGATCCCGAGCGCGTCGCCGAACTGTTCCACCGTCAGGTGCACGCGGGATCCTTGCGCGGCTACCTGTACCAACTCCTCGCGGGTTCGCTGTGGACCAGTCTGCCCGCGCTGTGGGCGATTCGGCAGCCCACACTCATTGTCGCGGGCACCGACGACCCGATCATCCCGGTCGTCAACGCCCGCATCATGCACCGAATGCTGCCGCATTCGACGCTGCACCTACATCCGGGCGGACATGTCGACGTCGTTACCGACGCGGCCACATTCGGTCCGGTGATCAGCGGATTTCTCCGATCGGCCCGCGCGCGCCCGCGTCCGACTCGAGCGCCCACTGCTGGGGACCGGTACCGCATTGACGACGTGCGCCGGGCACCGCGAATATGAACTATGGGCAACGAAAACCTGCACAACAGGCGACACACCCGGCGTCCCGGGATGCCGATCGCCTGATACGAGCAGCTGGTGCGCGACGAATCCGATGTAGCACAGGCACGTGTGTTCTACGACCTCCTCACCGCCGAGGCCGAATCACTGACCGCCACAATCGAGAAGACACTGACCAGACGCGGCAGTCCAAGGGCGACAACCGAATCCCGACTGCTCATTCGGGAACTGCGCGAAGTGCGCCGATGCCTGGACCAGCTCCGGACCCGCTTCCCCGAGGTCGCCCGATCGAAGCGTTGACCGGGCCATCGATCGCCCGGTCAGCGCTTCATCTTTCGGCCGCCACCGCCTCAGCGTTCGGAAACCAGCTCCGGCTCCGGCTCGTCAGCCGCGTCCTGCGCCATCACCGCCTCACCGCGCGCAACCATGCCCGCCTCGTCGGAGAGTTTCATCTGTGGGATGAACAGTGCGAGCACGAAGGCGATCGCCGCGCCCGGGATCAGGTACCAGAAGCCAGGGACCAAGGCGTCCACGTACGCACCGACGATGGCGTCGTGCAGCACATCGGGGAGGTGTTTGACGACCGAGGGAACCAGGCCGCCCGGATCCAGTTTCGCCGCAGCGGCTTCGGGGCCGTGGGAGATGAAGACGTCGGTGAGACCTTCGGTCAACCGGTTGGTGAAGATCGAGCCGAAGATGGCTACGCCCAGTGCACCGCCCATTTCGCGGAAGTAGTTGTTGGCGCTGGTCGCGGTGCCGATCTGGTTGGGGGTCACCGCATTCTGCACGACCAGCACGATGATCTGCATGATCAGGCCGAGGCCGGCGCCCATGACGAACAGCATTGCGGAGACGACCCACATCGCGGTGTCGGCGTCCAGGCGGGTCAACCACAGCATGTCCACGATGATCAGCGCCGCGCCGAGCGGCGGATACGCCTTGTAGCGGCCGGTTTTGGTGACCATGGTCATCGAGGCCATCAGCGCAATCATCAGTCCGACCATCATCGGGATCAGCAGCAGACCCGATACCGAAGCCGAAGCGCCCGTTGCCATCTGGAGATAGGTGGGAATGAAGGCCAGGGCAGCGAACATCACGAGGCCGACCAGGAAGCCGATCGCGGAGGTCAGCACGAAGGTGCGGTTGCGGAACAACCACAGTGGCAGCATCGGCTCCTCGGCACGCGCCTCCACGAGTACGAAGGCCGCGACCACGGCGATGAACGCGGCGATCATCGTGACCATGACTGTTGAGCCCCAGGCGTATTGCTTGCCACCCCAGTCAGTGATCAGGATCAGCAGCGTGGTCGCCGCCGACATCAATACAACACCGAGGTAGTCGGGCCGGGTCTTGGGCCGGTGGCTCGGAATGCTCAGGTAGCGGAACGCGATGAACAGCGCGGCGATACCGATGGGCACATTGATCCAGAAGCACCAACGCCAGCCGAGATGATCGGCGAAGAAGCCGCCCAGCAGCGGACCGGCGACCGACGTGATGCCGAAGACCGCGCCCATCGGGGCCATATATTTGCCACGGTCCTTGGCGGGCACCACATCGGCGATGATGGCCTGGGCCAGGATCATCAGACCACCGCCGCCGACACCCTGCAGGCCACGGAAGGTGATGAACTCCCAGAAACTCGTCGACGCCGCGGCGCCGATGGAGGCGACCGTGAAGACGGTGATGGCGAACAGGAACGGCCAGCGACGGCCGAACAGGTCACCGAATTTGCCGTAGATCGGCATCATGATGGTCGTCGCGAGCAGATAGGACGTCGCGGTCCAGGCCATATGGGAGATGCCGCCGAGGTCGCCGACAATGGTCGGCATGGCGGTGCCGACGATCGTCTGATCCAGGCTGGCCAGGAACATCCCCGCGATCAATGCTCCGAAGATGAGCGAGATTCGCTTCTGGGTCAACACAATTGGGGTAGGAGGCGATTCAGCCGGGCCACCCGTCTCCCGGCCACCGCCCCCTACGGAATCGCTTCGCGATGCCGCACTTTTCATCGGTTACCTCTCCTTCTCCTGCCGCCCGGCTGCTCGAACAGCCGGGCGGCCATCGCACCGTGTTGGTGTACCGCTGCCGCCAGCGATACGGTCGGATCATTTGCCGAGGACATGGCCGCCCTCGTGGTGATAGTCGTCATGAATCCCGCTGCCAGACCGATGAATTCGGGTGATAGGTCGGTGCCGAGCCGTGCCGAGAGGAGTTCGCCGATGACGCTCTCCAGTCGAGCACCCGAGGCGACGAAGGCCGCGAGCACCCGCGGCTCGGTCTTGATCAGCGCGGCTACCAGCGAAATCCCCTCGCGCACAACGGTTTCGGATTCGAATCCGTGGGCGAACAACCAGGTGAGATCGTCCATCAGCACACCGCTCGGTCCGCCAGCGATGAACTCTGCACGCAGCTCCGGTGTGCCGATCTCGTCGACCGGTCCGACGATCGCGTCCATCTTCGTTTCGTAGTAGTTGAAGAACGTGCGCGGGGAAACCCCGACCGCTCTGGCGATGTCCTCGACGGTGGTGGCGTCGAGCCCCCGCTCGACCGCCAGCCGCCGCGCGGCCATACAGAGGTCGAGCAGGGTCTGGCGCTTCTTCTGCTCCCGCAACCCGATCGGTCGCTCGTCGCGATTCGCCTTGGACATGTCCGCCAAAGTAGCACAAACTGCAATTTTTCATAAACTGCAAGTTCAGGGGATACTTGCGGCGGAGACGGCCCGCAAGGGCCCTGAGCTCAGATGACCGCCACGCCGGGGACGATCGCACCCACTCGTGCCATCCGGAAACGACCGGCGGAACAACCCGTCACACAGAGGTCATCCTACGAATTCGTGCGTGCCCGAATCTCCTTGCGACGTAGGAGAATTGACGCACATCTCGAACCTAATTAACTCCGATATAACTCAAGTTTCATCGACTCGAGATGCAATTTTCGCTACTGTTGACCTTGCCTACAGCGAGGTGGGATTTCGAGAACCTCACATCGGTCGGGGGGATTACGCCCGTAGGAGAACTCCAAGTGAAGTATCCAGTGTGCGCTCGTGTGTTAGGTCCATTGACGCTTGCGCTCAATAATCACAACGCAACGCCAACCGCGCAAAAGCAACGCCAACTACTCGCATTACTTCTCGTCCGGCACGATACCGTCGTTCCGGTCACCACCCTGGTCGAAGAGCTGTGGAACGACGATCCACCGCGCAGCGCCGTCACCGTCGTACAGACCTATGTGCTCGGAATTCGCAAGAAGATGGCCGAACAACTCGGCATCGGACAGGCCGAAGTGGCCGAACGTTTTCTGCGCACCCGCAGCAAGGGCTATTCGTTCGACGTCAAGGACTGCCTGTTCGATTTGCGCGACTATCAAACCATGTCCGAGGCCGCCCGCTGTGCCGCCAAGACCGGCGACGACTACCGAGCGGTCGACCTGTTCACCGCCGCGGAGGCGCTGTGGAGCGGTCCGGCGCTGGTCGATGTGGAGGGCGGGATGCCACTCGCAGCGGAGATCTCGCACCTGGATCACCTGCGGCTGACCAATATCGAGCTGCGCGTCGAGGCCGAGCTGCGGCTCGGGCGATATCGCGAAGTCTGCCCCGACCTGGCCCGACTCACCGTGCAGCACCCACTGCACGAGCGGCTGCAGGCGTATTACATGTTCGCACTGTGCCGTTCGGGCCAGCGCGCCCGCGCGCTGGCCTCCTACCAGCAGTTCAGTAGGTCGATGCAGCGCGAACTCGGCCTCGACCCGTGCCAGAAGCTGCAGAAGTTGCATCAGGACATCCTTGCCGCCTCCGACGTATCGGTGAGCGCCATGCTCAACAGCCGCCACGCCGGATATCTCATCGGTTGGTACTCCGCCGAATTCCGCTCGGCGCGAGCAAAACCCGCCTAACCGTCCCGCAACAACTCGTCCACCAGCGCGGTCGAATGCGTCGCCGACCGCATGGCGGGATGATCGAGCACCTCGCACAGAAAATCCCGGGTCGTCTGCACCCGTGCGCCCGAAATCCGGAATTCGGCCAGCGCCCGCCGCATGCGCGCGAGCGCCCGCTCCCGGTCCGGCGCCCAGACGATGAGCTTCGCCAGCAGCGAGTCATAGTGCGGCGGAATCGAATAACCGGCGTGCACATGCGTATCCACGCGCACGAACGGACCGCCCGGCGGTGTGAATTCCGCCACAATTCCGGGAGCCGGTGCGAATTCGGCCGCCGGGTCCTCGGCATTGATCCGGCATTCAATTGCCGCGCCGCGCAGGGAAATATCCCGCTGGGCGATGCCGAGCGGTTGCCCGGCCGCGATCCGGATCTGCTCGGCGATCAAATCGATACCGGTAACCATTTCGGTGACCGGATGTTCGACCTGAATTCGGCAGTTGACCTCCATAAAATAGTAATTCCCTTGGCGATCCACCAGAAATTCCACGGTTCCGGCACCGACATAGCCCGCTTCCAGCACCCCGTCCACCGCGGATTTGCCCATCCGCGCCGCGAGCCCGTCCGGCAGCCGGGGCGCGGGCGATTCCTCGATGAGCTTCTGATGTCTGCGCTGTACCGAGCAGTCGCGCTCCCCGAGGTGCACACCATTGCCGTAGCCGTCGCACAGCACCTGGATCTCGACATGCCGAGCGCCCTCGAGGTACTTCTCCAGATAGACTCGACTGTCGCCGAACAACATTCGCGCGGTCGCCCGGGTCTGCTGGTAGGCGTGCGGAAACGCCGCACTCGCACGCACCACCTGCATACCGCGCCCGCCGCCACCGGCGGCCGCCTTGATGATCACCGGATAGCCGATCGAATCGGCGAGCGCGTGCGCCGCATCGGGTTCGAGCGGATCGAGACTGCCCGGCAGCAGCGGCAAGCCCGCCTTGGCCATCAGCGTGCGCGCCGACTGCTTATCGCCGAGTTGGGCCATCACATCGGCGGGCGGACCGATCAACGTGACCGCCGCCGCACGGCAGGCATCCGCGAAATCCGGTGACTCCGAGAGGAATCCGTATCCGGGATGGATGGCATCGGCTCCGGTCAGCTCGGCGGCGGCCAGCACCGCCGCAGCATTGAGGTAGCTCCGCTTGGCCGCCGCCGGCCCGATCTGCACCGATTCATCGGCGAAGCGCACCACTGCCGACTCGGCATCGGCGACCGAGTGCACCGCGACGGTGCGCACACCCAGCTCCCGGCAGGTGCGCGCGACCCGCAGCGCGATCTCGCCGCGATTGGCGATCAGAATCTTGTCGAACATGGTGTCCCGCACTCTCTTACGCCACCGAACGGACCGGAACCTGCTGCCGCGCACCGAATCGGCGGAATCGCGCCCGCCGCTCGGCCGCGAGATCCGCGCCGCTGTGCCCGGTCAGCTCCCGCAGACTCGCTGTCAGCGCCCGGTGCAGCTGATTCGCCGCCGCCAGCGGTGCGGTGCCGACATCATCGCCCGGTTCGGGCAAGACCGCGTCGACGACGCCGAGCCGCAGCAGATCACCGGCCGTAAGTGACAGCGCGGCAGCAGCTTTCGGCGCGGCGGTGGGATCATTCCATACGATGGCCGCACAACCTTCCGGGCTGATCACCGAGTACGTGCCGTTCGCGAACATCAGCACCCGGTTGGCGACGCCGAGTGCCAGCGCGCCACCGCTACCGCCCTCACCGATCACCACACTGATCACGGGCACCCGCAGCGCCGACATCAGCCGGATATTCTCCGCGATCACCACGGCCTGCCCCTGCTCTTCGGCAGTCGCACCGGGATAGGCCCCGGGAGTGTCGATCAGGGTGATCACCGGCAGCCCGAGCTTTTCGGCAAAACGCATGAGCCGCGCCGACTTTCGGTAACCCGCCGGTGTCGGCATGCCGAAGTTGCGGGCCATCATCTCCTTCGGCTCATGGCCCTTCTGGTGCCCGATCACCACGACCGGCTGCTCACCCAGCCACGCGGTGCCACCGACAATGGCGGGGCAGTCCCCGGAAATCCGATCCCCCCGCAATTCGTGGAAGCCGTCGAAGGCGAGGGCGAAGTAATCGAGCGCGGTCGGCCTGCTCGGCGTCCGCGCACGCCGGACCTGCGCCCAGGGATCGCTGTCGGGCATCCGAGCCGGATCGGTGATGGTCCCCGCATCGAGTTCGGTGACCGCATCGCCGGTCGGGTCGACCGGACCGGCGACTCGCAGCAGGGAGCCCAGCGCCTGCCGCAGACCCGCGCGCGGCACGATCATATCGATAAGGCCACGCTCCAACAGGAATTCGGCGGTCTGGAACCTCGGCGGCAACTCCTGGCGGATGGTCTGCTCGATCACGCGGCGGCCCGCGAAGCCCAGCCGTGCGCCCGGCTCGGCGATCAGCACATCCGACAGCGTCGCGAACGAGGCCGCGACACCGCCGTAGGTCGGATCGGTGATCAGGGTGATGGTGAGGATTCCGGCGCGGTCCAACTGCTCCAGCGCCGCACTGGTCTTCGCCATCTGCATCAGCGATAGCGGCCCCTCCTGCATCCGCGCCCCACCGGAAGCGGTAACGATGAGCAGCGGAATCCGTTCGGCGAGTACGGTTTCCGCGGCAGCGGTGATCATTTCCCCGACCGCGGTGCCCAAGCTGCCGCCGAGGAAGCGGAAATCCATTGCCGCGACGATCACCGCATTGCCCTCGATCTCCGCGAGCGCACACAACACCGCATCGTGCATGCCGGTGCGTGCCCGCGCCGCGGCGAGCCGATCCGCATAGGGCTTGGTGTCGGTGAAGGTCAGCGGGTCGTCGTCGGTGGGGATGATGGCGAGGGGTTGGTAACGGCCCTCGTCGGCGAGCTGGACGATGCGCTGCTCGGCGGTGATCGGGGTGTGTCTGCCGCATTCACCGCAGACGCCGAGGTCGCGGGCGAACCGCTTGCCGTACAGCGGAATCAGACAGGCCGGGCAGAGCACCCAGTCCGCGGCGCCGTCCGAGCCGAGTGCTGACTTCATCACGCGTATCTCCTGTGCTCGAGGAAGGTATGACCCACAGCCTGCGCGGGCCCGCTCGAGAACAACTCGACTCCGGCACTCGAGTCAGGTTCGAGGACCGCCTTCGATGCTCGAGTACACGATCGAAGGGAGATAACGCCATGAACCCCAACGCATCCGGTGGTGCGGAATGAGCCGCCGCGTTGTCGTCACCGGACTCGGTGTCCGCGCGCCCGGCGGTTCCGGTAAGGACGAGTTCTGGAAACTGCTGTCCGAAGGACGCACCGCCACCCGCCGGATTTCATTCTTCGACCCGACACCGTACCGATCCCAGGTGGCTGGCGAAGCCGACTTCGACCCGATTCGGGAGGGCCTCTCGCCGAGGGAGATTCGCCGCATGGACCGGGCGGTGCAATTCGCCGTGGTGTGCGGACGGGAAGCGGTGGCCGATAGCGGCATCGATATCGGATCGCTCGACCCGCACCGGCTCGGCGTCAGTCTCGGCAGCGCGGTGGCCGCCGCGACCAGCCTCGAACAGGAGTACCTGGTGCTGTCGGACTCCGGTAAGAACTGGCTGGTCGACCAGACCTATCTGTCCCCGCACATGTTCGACTACATGGTGCCCAGCGTGATGCCCGCCGAGGTAGCTTGGAGTGTCGGTGCCGAGGGCCCGGTCGCGATGGTCTCCAACGGCTGCACATCCGGACTGGATTCGGTCGGCCACGCGGTGCAATTGATCCGCGAGGGTTCGGCCGATGTCATGCTGGCCGGGGCCGCGGATACCCCGATCACGCCGATCGTGGTGGCCTGCTTCGATGCGATCAAGGCGACCACCTCGCGCAATGACGACGCCGAACACGCCTCGCGCCCGTTCGACAATTCGCGCAACGGCTTCGTGCTCGCCGAGGGCGCCGCGATGTTCGTGCTGGAGGAGTACGAGAGCGCGCGCATACGCGGCGCACACATCTACGCCGAGATCACCGGCTACGCAACACGCTGCAACGCATACCACATGACCGGTCTCAAGGCCGATGGGCGGGAAATGGCCGAGGCGATCCGCGTCGCACTCGATGAGTCGCGCATCGACCCCACCGGCGTGGACTACATCAACGCACACGGTTCGGGCACCCGACAGAACGATCGGCACGAAACCGCCGCGGTCAAGCGCAGTCTCGGCCAGCACGCCTATGCGACACCGATGAGCTCGATCAAGTCGATGGTCGGGCATTCGCTCGGTGCGATCGGCTCGGTCGAGATCGCCGCCTCACTGCTGGCCCTGGAATACCAGGTGGTGCCGCCGACGGCCAACCTGCACGAGGCCGATCCGGAGTGCGATCTGGACTATGTGCCGCTCACCGCGCGCGATCACCGGATGGACACCGTACTCACCGTCGGCAGCGGATTCGGCGGCTTCCAGAGCGCGATGGTATTGCGCAAGCCGCACGAGGTGGCGGCATGATCCTGGTAACCGGAATGGGTGTGCTCGCGCCGAACGGCCTCGGCGTCGAACGGTTCTGGGATGCGGTACTGGACGGTCGCGGCGGTATCGCGCCACTGACCCGGTTCGACGCGAGCCGCAGCAGCGCACGATTGGCCGGGCAGGTTGTCGATTTCGACGCGGGCGAACATCTGCCGAGTCGATTGCTGCCGCAGACCGACATTTCCACCCGGATGGCGCTGGTCGCCGCGCAGTGGGCGCTGGACGATGCCAAGGTCGATACCGCGACACTGACCGACTACGACATGGGCGTGGTCACCGGAAATGCCTCCGGCGGTTTCGAATTCACCCACCGCGAGTTCAATAAGCTGTGGTCGCGCGGTTCCGAACATGTGAGCGTCTACGAATCGTTCGCCTGGTTCTACGCGGTGAACACCGGGCAGATCTCGATCCGGCACGGTATGCGCGGACCGAGCAGCGCGCTGGTCGCCGAACAGGCGGGCGGATTGGACGCGGTCGGACACGCCAGGCGCACGGTGCGTCGCGGTACCCCGCTGGTGGTCACCGGCGGGGTCGACTCGGCGCTGGATCCCTGGGGTTGGGCGGCACATCTGGCCAGCGGTGCGGTCAGCACCTCGGACGCACCGGAGCGCGCCTACCTGCCCTTCGATGTCGAGGCGTCGGGATATGTGCCCGGTGAGGGCGGGGCGATGCTGGTGGTCGAGGATGCGGCGGCGGCCCGAACCCGTGGGGTGCCGAAGGTGCACGGCGAAATCGCCGGATACGCATCGACATTCGATCCGCCCCCGGACTCCGGAAGGCCCTCGGGTCTGCGCCGAGCGGCCGAGCTCGCACTCGCCGATGCCGGTGTCGGGCCGGAGGACATCGATGTCGTATTCGCGGACGCGGCAGGCGTGCCCGACCGCGATCGAGACGAGGCGGCGGCCATCGAAGCCGTCTTCGGGGCCGGCACAGTCCCGGTCACGGCGACGAAACCGCTGACCGGACGACTGTTCTCGGGCGCGGGCCCGCTCGACATCGTGACCGCGCTGCTGGCCATCCGCGATTCGGTGATCCCGCCAACCGCCCACACCACCACCCTCGCCGAGGACTACCGGATCGACCTGGTTCTCGGCGCACCACGGCCCGCCACCGTCGGCGGCGCCCTCGTCCTGGCGCGTGGCCGTTGGGGTTTCAACTCCGCGGTCGTCGTACGCGCCGTCACCGACTGATTCGAATATCTAGGGAGCCGATTATGACCATGACCATCACCGAATTACGCCGGATCCTCGTGGAATGTGCGGGCGGCGAGGATATCGCCGAGCTCGCCGGCGATATCGCCGGCGTCGACTTCGAACAGCTCGGCTACGACTCCCTGGCGCTCATCGAGACGGCCTCCCGGATCCAACGCGATTTCGGCGTGACGATTCCAGAGGAGCAGCTCATCGATGTCAAGACGCCACAGGAGCTGGTCGATATCGTCAACAGTCAGTTGCCGGGTGCGGCATGAATATCGAGGTGATGAGCCACAGCAGGGTGGTGCAGGCGCCGCCCGAGATCGTCTACGCCCTGGTGGCCGATGTGACCAAGTGGCCGGTGATCTTCGCGCCGAGCGTACTGGTGCGCCATCTGCACCGCGGACCCGATGACGAGCGGTTCCGGTTGTGGGCCACCGTCAATGGCGAGGTGAAGAACTGGACCTCCCGCCGGGTGCTCGATGCGGCGCAGCGGCGCATCGTCTTCGAACAGGAGCGCAGCCAGGCGCCGATCGCGTCCATGGGCGGTAGCTGGTCGATCCGCGAAATCGACTCCGGCACCACGAAGGTAACCCTCGACCATCGCTTCACGGTGGTGGACGGGGCCGACCGAAATGTGGTCGCGGGCGCGGTGGATCGCAATAGCGAAACCGAACTGGCCGCGCTGGCGCGCATAGCGGAGCTCGGCCATCCGGTCGAGGATGTCGTGCACACCTTCGAAGACACTGTCACGCTGGATATTTCGGCGGCCGAGGCATACGACTTCGTCTACCACAGCGAGCGCTGGCCCGAACACGTCCCGCATGTCGGGCGGATCGAGCTCACCGAGGACGCCCAAGGCGTGCAGCTGATGGAGATGGATACCGTGACCGAGGGTGGTATCCCGCACACCACCAAATCGGTGCGCGTCTGCTCGTCCAATGAGCGCATCGACTACAAACAGCTGCTGCCACCGACCATGCTCTTCGGGCACAGCGGCGCATGGGAATTCACCGACGGTCCCGATGGCGCGGTGGTGACCGCTCGGCACACCGTGGCGATCAATCCGACCGCCGCCCGCGAAATCCTCGGGGCCACCACCGATCTCGCCGACGCACGCGCCTATCTCACCGACGCGCTATCGACCAACAGCCGCAATACCCTGCGGTGCGCCGTAAGGTATGCCGAGACCGTGAAGTCACCGACATGACGGCCACCGAACCACCACAGGTGGCCGGTGACCCCGTGGTACGCGAAATCGCCGACCGGGTCTACGCGTACACCCACCACCGAGGCGGCTGGTGTGTCAGCAATGCGGGTGTACTGGCCGGTCCGGACGGGGCGGTGGTGATCGATACGCTGGCGACCGAGGGGCGCACCCGCGCGCTCGTCGAATTCGTCGACGGACTCGATATCGGCCCCGCCAGAACGATTGTCAACACCCACCATCACGGCGACCACAATTTCGGCAATCACCTCTTCGGCCCCGCCGCGGTCGTCGTCGGCCACGACCGGATCCGGCCGGAGATGATCGAAACCGGACTCGCGCTGACCCAACTGTGGCCCCAGGTGCAATGGGGCGACGTGCGCGTCACGCTGCCGAGCATCACCTTCAGCAGCCGGATCACCCTGCATATCGGCGAACGCCGCGTCGAACTCATCCACCTCGGACCGGCCGCACACACCACCAACGATGTGGTGGCGTGGCTGCCCGAGGAGAAGGTGCTCTTCGCCGGAGATCTGGTGATGTCGGGTGCCGCGCCGTTCTGCCTCATGGGATCGGTCAGCGGATCGATCACCGCGATCAGCAGACTTGCCGCATTGGGTGCGCGGACCGTGGTGTCCGGACACGGTCCGGTCACCGGACCCGAAATCTTCGACCGGACACTGCGGTATCTGCGGTGGGTGCAGCAACTCGCCGCCGAGGGACGCTCGCTCGGCCTCACCCCGTTGGCCGTCGCGCTCGAGGCCGATCACGGCGAATTCGCCGACCTGGTCGATGAGGAACGGATCGTCGGCAATCTGTACCGCGCCGATGCGGAATTGGCGGGCGGTCCGATCGGCGAACCCCTCGATGTGCTGTCGATCTTCGACGAGATGATCGTCTACAACCACGGGCAGGTGCCGACATGTCTGGCGTGACAACCGAATCGGTGCAGGTCTGCGTGGTCGGCGGCGGACCGGCCGGGCTGATGGCCGGTCTGCTGATGGCCCGCTCCGGCGTCAAAGTGCTCGTGCTGGAAAAACATCCGGACTTCCTGCGGGACTTCCGCGGCGACACCGTGCATCCGTCCACACTGCGGGCCATGGACGAGTTGGGGCTCGCGACGGAATTCCTTGCGCTACCACACGTCGAACTGCCGCAGCTGCCGATGGCCACCGCGTCCGGTCCGGTGATCTTCGCCGACTTCCGCACGCTGCCGGGTGGCTTCCCGTTCGTGGCGTTCATGCCGCAGTGGGATGTGCTGAACTTCCTCGCCGACGCGGGCAGGCGGTATCCGGGCTTCCGGCTCATCCAGCACGCCGAGGTCACCGAGCTGATCCACGAGGACGATACGGTGGTCGGCGCACGGGCCAGCACACCGGATGGTGCCCTCGAGGTGCGGGCCCAGCTGGTGATCGCGGCGGACGGGCGCAATTCGATCGTGCGTGGCCTACTGGACGTCGCCGCCAGTGCCGCCCCGATGGACGTGCTGTGGTTCCGCGTCGGCAAACCCGACGGCGAACGGCTGCCCACCGTGCGCAGCGGCAAGGGCTTCTTCATCGTCTGCATCGACCGCGGCGACTACCTCCAGGTCGCGTACATGATCCCGAAGGGCGGATTCGCGACCGTCGAGGCGGGCGGACTCCCCGAATTCCGGGCCGGACTCGCCGCGATCTATCCCAGCCTGACCACCCAGCTGGCGGCGGAAATTCGCACCTGGGACGATGTGAAGCCCCTTGACGTACGGGTGGATCGGCTGCGCCGCTGGTATCGGCCGGGTCTGCTCGCGATCGGCGACGCGGCGCATGCCATGTCGCCCGCGGGCGGGGTCGGCATCAATCTCGCTGTACAGGATGCCATCGCGGCCGCCCGCCTGCTCGCACCCACGCTGAGCACGGGTGCCCGACCGAGCCTCGCCCAGTTGCGCGCCGTGCAGCGCAGACGCGAATTCCCCATGCGCGTAGTCCAATTCGCGCAACTGCGGCTGCTATCGGATCTGTATCCGAACGCGGGGCGGCCGGGCACCGATAAACCCGTGCTCGTGCGCCTGCTGCGCCGCTTTCCCCGCCTGCCGCGGCTGGTGGCCCGCGTGATCGGACTCGGCATTCGGCCCGAGCCGGTGCCACCGGCGGCCGCCATTGCCGGAACCGTCACCGCCCTATCGAAATTCAGGGAGAACTGATCGTGTCGACATATCTGCTCGTCCACGGGGCATTCCACGGCGGCTGGGTCTGGCAGCGGGTGACACCACTGCTCGAGGACGCCGGACACCGCGTATTCGCGCCATCCCTGGTCGGCCTCGGCGACCGCGCCGACCAGCTGACTCCCGAGGTCGGCCTCGACACCCACGTCGAGGATCTGGTCGGCCTGCTCACCTTCGAGGACCGCACCGATGTCATCCTGGTCGGCCACAGCTATGCGGGCATCGTGGTGACCGCCGTCGCCGACGCCGTACCCGACCGCATTGCCGAACTCGTCTACATCGACACCTTCGTCCCACGCAACGGTGAGGCGGTCGCCGACATCATGCCCGGCATGGTCGATGCCTTCACCGCCGCGGCCGACGCGCACGGCGACGGCTGGCGGGTACCACCGCAGACCGAGCCGATGGGCGACGGCGGACTCTACGGCGTCACCGAGGAGCCGGATCTCAGCTGGGTGGCCTCGATGCAGACGGCACAATCGCTGGCGACCTTTCAGCAGCGCATGTTGCTGACGAATCCCGAAGCGCTGAAGGCGATTCCGGTCACCCATGTGCACTGCAGCGAGGGCGGCGCGGATTTCAAGGCCATGCGCACCGCCATGCCGCGCACCCTGCCGCCCGCCGACCTGCCACCGGAGCGGCTGCATGTGCTGCCGACCGGACACGACTGCATGATCACCATGCCGCAGGAATTGGCCGGACATCTGCTGGCTTTGGCACGGAAACGCTGGGTCAGGGACGGATGAGGACCTTGAGTGCTGTGCGGGTGTCCATGGCGCGATAGCCGTCGGCGATGTGGTCGAGGTCGGTTTCGCGGTCGAAGACCTTGCCGGGCTCGACGCTGCCGTCCAGTACGCCGGGCAGCAGGGTCTCGATGTAGGCGCGGACCGGCGCCGGTCCTCCGGTGAGAGTGATGTTGGGGGCGAACAGACTGCCGAAACCGATAGGGGCGCTTTTGTATTGCGGAACACCGACACGGCTGATCACGCCACCGGGGCGAACGACGCCGACGGCCTGCTCGTAGGCGGGCAGGTGGCCGACCGCTTCGATGACGACGTGAGTTCCATCGCCGCCGGTCAGGTCGCGGACCACAGCAATACCTTCCGCACCGCGCGCTGCCACGACATCGGTGGCACCGAATTCCAGGCCCAGATCGGTGCGGTCCTTGTGGCGACCCATGAGGATGATCCGTTGGGCGCCACGCTGGGCGGCGGACAGCACGGCCATCAGCCCGACTGCGCCATCGCCGATGACGGTGACGGTGGTGTCGGTCCCGACGCGGGCTCGACAGACGGCGTGGTGTCCGGTGCCGTAGACGTCGGACAGCGTCAGCAGTGAAGGGATCAGCGGCGAATTCTCCTCCACCGGAACCACAACGAGTGTGCCGTCTGCGAACGGGACGCGCACCGCCTCGGCCTGTCCGCCACCGACGCCCTCAGAGTTCCAGTAGCCACCGCGTCGGCAGGAGGTGTGCAGGCCTTCGCGGCAGAAGTCGCAGGTGCCGTCGGAGTACACGAAGGGCGCGATCACGAGATCGCCCCTTTTCACGGTGCGCACGTCGCTGCCGATGTCCTCGACGACACCGACGAACTCGTGCCCCATGGAGGTGCCCAGCGGTGTCGGCCGCATCGAGTGATAGGGATGCAGGTCGGTGCCGCACACGCAGGCACGCACGACGCGGACGATCGCGTCACCGGCGTCGTGGATCGTCGGGTCGGGCACGTCGATGACGCGGACCTCGCCCGGGCCGTACATGTAGGTCGCTCGCATATGGAACCTCTTCGTGGTGTCGAGATCTCGATGGTGGTGCTCGGTGTGGGCACGCGTTGCGCCCGGTTCACCGCGTCGGTGAGCGCATGCGCGCCCACCGACAGTGGTGATGTGGCAGCCGATCTTCCGCCGGGGGGTCGACGGCAGTGTTATCGCGAACCGCGGGTCGGTCAGCCGGTCAGGCTTGGTGGCCGATGATGCGGGGCCGGTCGTCGCTGACCGCGGTCACATCCACCGGCGGATGGGAGCGTGCACCGAAATACAACAGCTCCCACACGGTTTTCGCGCTGAGCGCCTCGGCGTGACCGTCGCGGGTTTCGATGAGATCGACATCGCCCAGGAACCGGTGGTAGGCGCCGTGTTGGCCGAAATCGATCCGGAAGATGTCCGCGTTGTAGCGGAACGTGACGGTGTAGGTGGTGCCGGACTCCTCGATCGAGTACTGCACCAGCCGGTCGACCGGCACACCGCTGTCGGGATGGATCGACTGGTCGCCGGTCACCACCGCGACGCCGTCGCCCACTCTGGCCGCCACGATCTCGCTACCTCTCGCGATCATCAGCACGGGAACCGTTGTGCCGCCATAGTTGTCGTTGACAACGAAGGTCAGTGACACGATGGTGTAGTCGCCGAGCAGCGCTCTGCCCCAATACCAATGATCGAGCACCTTGCGCGGGGCGATATTGCCCCAGTTGTGGTCGTGGTAGCCGAGCCCACTCAGTGCGGCGGTACGACCGTCGACGGTCAGGATGGCCTCGACCGCGCCGCGCGCCACGAACGGGAGCCATGCGATGTAATGCTCCTCGTCGGCGCCGAAGTACAGGAATCCCGACTCCGGCCGCCACGGCGGCACCTGTGGCGTGAGCGTGAGATCCACCGTGAACTCGTCGATTTCGACGTGGATCTCATAGTGCCGGTCCACGATGCGAAATATGTTGGGGCCGATACGCACATCGCAGGCGTCGGTCGCGGCGGAGAACTCCGTCGGCTTTCCGAGGTAGGTCTGCTCGAGCCGACTGCCGTCGGCGCGGGTCAATGTCACCAGCACGAACGGGGTCAGGGGTGCCTTCGGTGACACATAAGGGGGTTTGGTGTGGAACTCGATGGTCAGGACCGAACCATCGTCGAGGTGGCCATCGAAGTACCACCACTCGAAGGTCCCATCGGCCGCGCCGGTCCGCAGACCGTCTTCCCAGCCGTGGATCACTCCGGGGGTTTCGTTGGCTCGTTGATAGTGGCTATCGGTCCGGCCGACAACGGCTTTCATCCCGCGCTCCTCATCTCGGGCGGCCACGTTCGACGCGGCCGCGACTGCGCCGGCGTCGATCACGCCGACTCGTTCTTGACCGCGATCACCGACAGCGGCGACACGACCGGAGGTCCGGCGAGCAGTTCGGAGCCCTCGCCGAGGATCAGCTGCGCGGCCGGACCGGCCATGTGGGCCTGCTGCGCCTCGGGTGAGGCAAAGATGTCGACCAGATGGAACGTCGACGGCTCGGTCGCCGACCGGCCCGCCAGCCACACCGCCGTGCCTTCCTCGGCTCGGATGTGCGGCAGGGCACGTTCGAGGATTTCCGCGAACGCGTCGGCCTTGCCGTCAGCGGTGGTGAAGGTGACCAGGATGGCTGTGTTGGTGAGCGTTGTCATGACCGTGACTCTAGGAGCGCAAATAGTCACGATTGCGACAAATCAGCTACTATTTGCGACATGAGGATCGGTGTTGCCGCAATCATGGGCGGCTGGGACTCCGGCCTGACCACTGTGCTCGATGTGCTGCGGACCGCAGAGGCGGCCCGTGAACGCGTCGATCGCGATATCCCCGCCATCTCGATACAGGTCGTCGCGGCCGTTCCGACGCCGGTGCCCACGCAGGGCGGGCTGCTCGTCCCGATCGACTTCACCTTCGACGATGCCCGGATGGACCAACTCGACGTGCTGGTCGTTCCCGCGATCGGCGCGAACAGTCCGCCCGGTGTGATCGATGCGTTGATGCGTCCCGACATCTCCGGTTTGCGCGCTCGATTGCGGGACTGGGCCGACGAGGGGCGTCAGCTCGCGGCCGCCTGTACCGGCACGCTGCTGCTCGCGGAGTCGGGGATCCTCAACGGGCGCCGGGCCACGACCAGCTGGTGGCTCACCACCGAATTCCAGCGACGCTATCCGCGGGTCGATCTCGATATGTCCCGAATGGTGGTCCAGGACGGGCACATCACCACCGCGGGTGCGGCATTCGCGCATATCGACCTGGCGATCAACCTCGTTGCCCGGGTCAGTTCACAACTGGCCGAGTTCACCGCCGCGACACTGCTCATCGACCAGCGTCCGGCCCGCAGCGTCGAATCCGCGCTGGGATACCTGTCGACTGTCGATCGGCTGATCACCGACTTCGAAACCTGGGCGCGGCTACACCTGGCCGAAGCGATCTCGGTTGCGGACGGCGCGGCGGCCATCGGCACGACCCGCCGCACACTCGAACGCCATATCCGTCAGCGACTGGGTACCACTCCCAATGCGCTCGTCCAACAGATGCGCGCTGAACGGGCTCGACACCTGCAGCGCACCACCAACCTCACCCTCGCCAAGATCGCGCCGATGGTCGGATATCAGAGCACCACCGCGCTGCGAAAGGCGCTCAACGCCACCGAAAGCCGCGACGACACCGAAGCGGAACCATTGGACGCCACACACGACTGAGCATCGCCGCGGAAGCGACAACTGCCGTGCAAGGTATGTCGCAAACGTTGCCTGCCGTGTCGCATCAGTGACGTTCGTGCTGCGTAGCGTCGACCGCGATGACGAATTGGTCGCCATTGCAGTCGTGAACTGGAGAACGCTATGAAGGCAAGTCAGGCATGATCAAGAATTTGCGGCCCAGCGAGGTCCTCACGGTCGAGAAGTCGGGCCACGTGTTGTTGATGGGTCTGAACCGGCCCGCCAAACGCAATGCGTTCAACATGGACCTGCTGCGAGCGCTCGGAAACGCCTACTACGTGCTCGACACCGACGATGACCTGCGCTGCGGTGTCCTCTACGGCAACGGCGACAACTTCACCGGCGGACTCGATCTCGCCGATGTGCTGCCGCAGATCGTCGACGACAATGTCGATTGGGCCGAAGACGAACTCAACCCGGTGTCCACCACCGGCCCCGCGCGAACAACCCCGGTGGTAGCGGCCGTGCACGGATGGTCCATGACCATCGGTATCGAACTGCTCTTGGCAGCCGACGTCCGAATCGCGGCCGCCAACGCCCAGTTTGCTCAGTTGGAGGTGCAGCGCGGGATCTTCCCACTCGGCGGTGCCACCTACCGGCTGCCACGGGAAGCCGGGTGGGGCAATGCGATGCGTTGGCTGCTCACCGGAGATCCGTTCGACGCGCACGAAGCATTGCGGTTGGGGCTCGTCCAAGAAGTCGTCGAAACCGGCCAACAGCTCAGCCGCGCAATCGAACTGGCGCATCGGATCAGCGAGCAAGCCCCGCTCGGCATCCGAGCGACCATGGCGTCGGCTCGGCTCGCGCTCACCGATGGGGAGGTGGTCGCAGGCGACGCCATCCGAGACGAGCTGCGGCGCATATCGACCAGCGACGACGCCAAGGAAGGCATGCTGTCGTTCATGGAGCGACGCCGAGCACAGTTCACCGGGCGGTAGCCGCTCGCGCAGCTGCAGGTGCGCGGTAGCAGCCTCTGCAGCCGCGGAATGTGGCGTATCGATGACGAATTCGGGTGCTGTCCAGTCGAATCGGGCCTGCGGCTCAGCCTTCGACAGTGTCGTAGGCGGCCCGGGCCGCCAGCACCTCGCTGAGATGTTCGCTCGACCAGTCCACGATGCTCGCGAACACCGGCCGCAGTGTCACCGCGAGCGGGGTCGCCTCGTACTCGACACGCGGCGGCACCTCCGCATGGTAGGTGCGGGCCACCAGGCCATCGCGTTCCAGCTGACGCAAACGCTGAGTCAGCACCTTGGGGGTGAGGCCCGGAATGCGCTGCTGGAGTTCGGTGAAGCGCAGGCGGCCGTCGTGCGTGAGCACCCAGAGCACCTGGGTGGACCAGCGGCCGAAGACGAGGTCGATCACCGGGGTGATCGGGCAGGGATCGACGCTCGCGGGCGCACCCGTCGCGCGGCCACCGCCCGTCATCGGATCGCTACGCACATTTTCTCCCGGGGGTCACTTTCCTCTTGGTAACTACTATACTTTGGAAAGTACTGTGAAACCAGGGGTCGCGAGCGAGCACCACCGCACGCGAAAACCGAAGGGAGCACAGTCATGACGACGATTTCCGTGGACGGGCGCATCGACCTGCCGCCCCGCAGCGGCGAACGCCCGCGCACCCGGGCACACAATCCGCATCAGCAGCTCAGTCAGCTGGCGCCACCGGAGCTGCAGGAGACGCTGTGGTCGAGAATGACCACGCTGAACGGAGTACTGCTCGGTCGCAGCGGTGTATCGCTGCCCGACACCCGTGCGCTGCATCTGCGGCCGACCATGGCCAAGGGGCCCGGCGAGGCGTATCTGGTAGGCACCGAATTCGCGCATTTGCACGGACACGGCGACGGCAGCCTGCACATATGCCTGCCGAAAGATATCGCCGCCGAGGCGATCGCGCAGGGCTGGGCGGAGCTGCATCCGATGGCACGTCAGCGTTTCCTGCCGCAGACATTGGTAATGGTCTACGGGCCAAGGGATATCGACGAACTCGAGGTCGCCTGGCGGCTGGTGCGGATCAGCCACCGGTTCGCGCACGGGTCGGCTACAGCGTGATTAGAGCGGCGGCCGCCATCGTGGGCGATATGAACGCCACCGATCTCATCGGAACCTGGGAACTGATGTCCTACTTCGATATCGACGAACACGATGCGACCAGCACCGGGCCATTGGGAGACGCACCGCGCGGCCTGCTGATCTACGGCGCGCACGGCTATATGTCGGTGAGCATGATGCGCACCGACGGGGCAACGGGCACACCGCCGTTCATGGGTTATGCCGGCTCTTGGCGCCGCCGCGGCACGGAAATGGTGCATGCGATCACCGTGTGCTCCAATCCGGCCTGGGCCGATACCGAACAGGTGCGCCAGATGTCGCTGCACGGCGACATCCTGACGCTGATCGGGGCCGCGCAGGTCGGCGGGCGGGTGCAGCGCCGGGTACTGACCTGGCGCCGCACCTGCCCGCCGTCCTGAAATCCCGTGTCATTCCGGAGAATACGAGAATAAGGGCTCATCGAATTGGACCGGTTCGTTGTTTTCCTTGAGTATTTCGGTGATCACGCCGCTGGCCTGCGCGGTCACCGGGATCATCAACTTCATCGCCTCCACGATGCCGATCTGCTGTCCGGCCGTGACCCGGTCGCCCACCTCGACGAAGGGCTCCGCGCCGGGTTCCTGGCTGCGATAGAACACCCCGACACTCGGTGCGCGGAAGAGCGCACCGACAGTCGGACTATCTTGCACGGCAGAGGTTTCGACCGCTCCCCCCGCCACATCGACCGTTCCGGCGGCCACCGGGGCCGCGATGACCGGCGCGGGCGAGACCTGCCATTCGGCCTCGATCGTCACCTCCCCCACCTGGACTCGCAACGCGCTCGGCTGATGCGGGAAACCCGCGAGCAAATGCAGCGCGCCGGTCTGGATGGCATCGAGGATGCGCAGATACTCGTCGTGGCCGGTGGCGGTGTTCTCTGCAACTGCGGTGCTGTCTTCAACTGCGGTCATTGTCCCTACCTCTCAGTAATTGCCGAGTCCGCCACAGACATTCAGCGCCTGTGCGGTGACCGCACCCGCGCCGGGGCCGATCAGGTAGTCGACCATTGCCGCCACCTCGAACGGCTGCACGTAGCGCCCGATCGGCACCCGTGCGCTCACCCTGGCGTGCACCTCATCGGTGTCGACACCCCACAGACCGGAGTACACCTCCCGAACCCGCTCGGCCATCGGCGTTTCCACGAAACCCGGGCATACCGCGTTCACCGTGATCCCGGTCTTGGCCAGTTCCAGTCCGAGCGCCTTGGTGAACCCCACAACGCCGTGTTTGGAGGCCGAATACGGCGCCCCGTGCACGACGCCCTGTTTGCCGCCGGTGGAGGCGATGTTCACGATGCGGCCGCTGCCGCGCTCGAGCATGCCGCCCGCGGTCAGCACCGCCTTGGTCATCAAGAAGACGCTGTTGAGGTTGGTATTGATCACGTCGAACCACAGCTCATCGGTGACCTGCGCGGTGACGCCGCCGCCGCTGCGGCCCGCATTGTTGACCAGGATGTCGATCGGGCCGTACCGCCGCACCCCCGCGTCGACGTACTCGCGGATCTGGGCGGCATCGACCACATCGCAGACCGTGCCGTCGACCTCGTGGCCGTCATCCTGCAGGCTTTTGACCGTATCGGTCACCTTTTGCTGATCACGAGCGCAGATGAACACCGCGATGCTCTGGGCCGCAAGACTTTTGGCGATTTCCAGACCCATACCGCTGGTCGCTCCGGTGACCAGCGCGACGCGCTTGCTTTCCGCCATGACTCCTCCATCGGTCTTTCCGGGCTGTTCGACCTCCAGACTCGTCGCCGGACCTATAGCCCGGGTCAACCCGCGCGCGGCTCGAGCCAGCCTCTAGCGGCATCGGCGACCGTTGCGTGCAGCCGCGCCCCGCCGCAACCAAGGAGCCACCATGCCCACCGTCGCCAGCCGCACCGAGTTGTACGCCGAGGTCCAGCAGTTCTATGCCGATCAGATGCAGCGGCTGGACAACCGCGATATCCCCGGCTACGCCGAAACCTTCACCGAGAATGCGGAATTCGAGCACACGCCCGGTCGGCCACCGGCTCGGACCAGGGCGGGCATCATCTCGGACCTGGTCGAATTCCACCAGCGTTTCGAGGCCGATCCGATGCAGCGCAGGCACTGGTTCAACATGATCAACCTGCAGCCACAGGACGACGGAACCATTGTCTCCACCGCCTACTGCCTAGTGGTCAAGATTCGGCCGAACAGCAAGCCCGAAATCGCGCCGAGCTGTGTCGTGCACGACGTGCTCGTCCGCGTGGACGGCAATCTGCTGACCCTGTCCCGGCGCGTCGCCCACGACTGAATCCGCTGTCCCCGACTACCTTTCGAGGAGAACCACGTGAACACCGTGCAGCCGCAGACTCTGCTCACCCTTGCCGCCGAAGCCCAGGACCTGTTGTTCCGGGAGGCGCGCACCGCGAATACCTTCACCGACGCACCGGTCACCGACGACCAGATCCGCGATATCTACGAACTGGTCAAATACGGCCCGACATCGATGAATCAGCAGCCGCTGCGCATCGTTCTGGTCCGCAGCCCCGAGGCGCGGGCCCGCCTGGTCACCCACATGATCGAGGGCAATCGGCCGAAGACCGCCGCCGCACCCCTCACCGCAATCCTGGCCGCCGACTTGAACTTCCACGAAAATCTGCCGAAGGTCTTCCCACACGCCCCCGAGGCGAAGGACTACTTCGCCGAGCCCGGCTACCGCGCCGAATCGGCCCGCTTCAACGCCCTGATCCAGATCGGCTACTTCATCCTCGGCATCCGGGCCGCGGGCCTGGCCGCGGGCCCGATGAACGGTTTCGACGCCGCCGCCCTGGACCAGGAATTCTTCCCCGACGGCACGCACAACTCCCTGGTCGTGGTCAATATCGGCATCCCCGGCGTGGACGCCTGGTTCCCCCGCTCTCCCCGCCTGAGCTACGACGAGGTCATCACCACGGCATAGCTGCAATGCCCATTCAACCGCAGCCATCGGGGCGACTACGGTGTCTGCCTTCTGATTGTCGGGAACCTGTTTCAGGCGGTCGGATCCGGTTGGGAGCGTTCGGCGAGTTCGGCGATCAGCGGTTGTGCCGCGTCGGGGATCTGCGTGTCGGTCCAGTGATAGGTGCTGGTCTGCTGGCCGTCGGTGACGGTGAGTTCGTACTCGAACTGATCCGGCATCGCCGGACCGCGCCTTGGCGTGTCCTGCTCGAGCGGTGTGTCGTTGAGCAGGTCGGTGATGACCGGCGACTGCTCGGCGGGCAGGTCGCGCGCGTCGAGCGAGGTTGTCATCTCTATTCCGGCGAGGCCGCCGCTTCGCCGGAATTCGAGATGTACATTCGGTGTGGCCATGGACACGATGGTATTCGCGGCCGGTTCAGCGCAACGTAACCTTCACGGCATCCCATGCGGATTGCACCGCATGCGCTTCATTGCTGGCCCTTCCGAAACGGTAGCGGGCCTGTTTCAGGGTCAATGCGGCGAAGTTGCTGAAGGTTGCGTTGGGTTTGAGCCCCGGGTCGATGAGCGCGTCGTACCAGACTGTTCCCGGCGTCTTCCACGCTTCTCCGCCCAATGTGGTGGCGAGTACATAGAACGCGTGGTTCGGGATGCCGGAGTTGATGTGGACGCCACCGTTGTCCCTGGTGGTCTGCACATATTTGGACATATCGGCGGGTTGGTTGTCGTGGGCGTTGGCGGTGCCGGGGGCCTTCAACGATCGCAGCGCAGGTGACAACAGCGGTCCCACGATATCCGCACCGATCAACCAGTCGGCTTGATCGGCGGTCTGGCTCAGGTGGTACTGCTTCACCAACGATCCGAACACGTCGGATAGGGATTCGTTGAGTGCGCCGGACTGGTTGGAATAGGTGAGATTCGCCTCGAACTGGGTGACCCCATGGGTCAACTCGTGTGCGATCACGTCGAGGCTGCGGGTGGTGTCGGTGAACAGCGGGCCGCTTCCGTCACCGAAGAACATATGTCCCTGTCCGTCCCAGAACGCGTTGTCGTATTTGGTGCCGAAATGGACCATCGCGGCGATCGGCATGCCCTGATCGTCGATGGAGTCGCGTTGGAAGACGTTCCAGTAGAAGTCATACGTGGCGCCGAAATTGTCATAGGCGGAGTTGACCGACGGGTCGGCAACCGGCGGCTGACCTTCGGCTCGGGCAAGCGTGCCCGGCACCGTTGCAGTGGAATGCTGCTGGTCGAAGATCGATCGCTGCGGTACACCGTTGGATACCGCGCCGACGGCCTGTTGCGGTTGTGGTCCCTGTCGTCCGGCGGCCTCGGCGCGCAGCATTCGGATGCTGTTGTCGAGATCCATGGTTGCGAGCAGTGCTGCTCGCTGTTCCGGCGGGAGTTCACGGGCGACCGACTGCAGTAGGTCGGGTGGGAGGATGCATGCTCTTGGGTATCGCATTTTCTGCTCCGTTTCGGATGCTGTGCGGCGGCTGATTCTGGATGCGGGCGGCCGGTTGGGGCGCGGCAATGGCTCGCGCGGAGTCGAGGTTTGCGAGGACCGTTTTGGCCGCTCGACGTTATCCGGGCGTCTATGGCCGTCGAAAACACTTGTGGTGCTAACGATTTGCTGTTTCTTGCCGCAGCGGTTGAGCGGAACAGATGAGTGATTTGCGCCTTACCCCCAGACCAGCGTCTACCTGCGCATTCATTCTCGGACGGCGCATAGTCGCGGACACGGGTATGCGACTACTCTTTATTTCCTGTCGGGGCGACCTCCGGGGCAGGTAGTGCCCAAAAGGGCAAATTTCTTCCGGGCGCATGCTGCAGCCGTTGACCTGGTGAGCGCGGATCCGCAGCGGGTCGACGATGCGGCGGGAGGGGGCCTGACGTCTCGATCACCCCAACGATCGAGTTCCAGGAAGGCGGGCCGCCAGATGATCTGGTAGGCCTGCCGGGCAGGCTCGGGCAGGGATGCGAGCATGGTGGCGACCTCGGTGTCGGTGGCATCGTCCAGCCGTTTGGCGAAGGCTGATCCTGCGAGGTGCTATCGCTCGTCGACGATTTCGCCGGTCTCGGCCGTCGCATCGACGGTCAGCGCCATGAGGGCGGCCACCAGCGGGAAGCCCTGCGATACGGCGATAGCGGCCAGGATCTGCTCGGCCGAGTCCCAGCGCCAGGTGTCGGAGTAGCTGCCGTCCTCCAGCCGGGTGAGCCGGGTTTCGGTCAACCCCCGATCGGCCCTACGGATTCCGTCGATCAGCGCGGCCCGCAGAGCGAGCAGGATCTCGAGCTTATCGTCGGTGACGCGGTAGTGGTACATCCTGACCACAGGCATGGTTGATGTCCTCGGGATGCGGCGCGGGTGCTCGGTGGCGTGGGCCCCGCGGTGTTCGTGCTGGCCGGAAAGAGCCTGTCAGGCAGCGGTATTCGCAGGTAGTGCGTGCAGCACACATCGCATGTGCAGATGTGGGCAGCCCACATATGCGCAATGCATATCCGTCAGCAGGGAACGCGGGCCGACAGTAGGAATTCGCCTCCGGATACCGCGGTGGTGAAAGAGCCGCCCGCGCCGAGTACCCGGGCTCGCATATTGTCGAGCCCCTGTCCGCCGGTTCTGCTCGCACGCTGCGCGCCGTCATTGCGAATATCGAGGTGCAGGTGGTCCTTGCGGCGTCGACATTCGATGCGGACCCGGGTGGCCGCACTGTGGCGCAGCACATTGGTGACCGCCTCGCGCACCACCGGGGCCAGCACCGCCCCCGCCTCATCCGGGAGTTCGTCGTCGTAGCCGAGCTCAACAGTCGCGACGGCGTCGTTGAGCGCCTTTCCGGCCGAATCCAGTTCGCGACCCAGTGATCTCGCGGCCTCGTGGTCCACCAGCGCATATGCCTCCGACTGGGCGTCGGCCGCGATTCGCAGTGCCTCCTCGATCTCCCGCTCGGCCCGCACCGGGTCGCGGGTGATCAGATCGGTGACCAGATCTGCCTTGAGCGCCAGCACCGACAGTGCCAGGCCGAGCAGATCGTGAATATCGCGGGCCAGTCGCAGTCGCTCGACATGCAGTGTGGTGCGGACCAGTTCGGCGCGCGAGCGGTTCAGCTGTTCCGAAAGCTGCCAGAACCGGGCCAATCCGAACAACGTCAGGGTCGCCTGCAGAGCCAGCAGCAGCCAGAGCCCGGGATCGATGGGTGCGGTTCCCGGTTCGGTGTAGCGGCCCCGCAGTGCGAACAGAGCGATCACCGCCACCACCGCCCACGGCCCGCGCAGAGTAAGCAGCACCGCCGCCGCCAACAGGATCAGCCACGCGGACCAGTACGCGCCGAACCACGGCAAGGGAATCAGTGTGATCGCGGCCTGCGCGGCCAGCATCGGTACGGCGAAACGGGCCGAGTACAGCTGGGCCAGGAACAGACAGGACATCAGTGTGCCGCCGATGGCTGTGGACAGGCGGTGTCCACTCAGCTCCATGGTCTGGTTTGCTGTCCAGGCGAACAAGCCGACCGCGATCGCGAGGAACGTCAGCCGCGGGACCAATCGCGCGATCGGTTCGCCATCCACCGGCTGCACTTCGAGATCGCGCTGGGTGAAGGCGATTTCGCGTACCGCCCGAATGATCCGTCGGGTGGCGGACGCCGCGCGATCGACCGCGTCCCGTGCCCGTTCGGGGCGCGCGGTCAGATCTCGGCGGGCGTCGGCCAACAGTTCCCTTACCGTGCCCACCTCCTCGCCCAGTGCAGCGCGCAACTGGTCGGTGACCTGTAGGCGCTCCTGGGCCAGGGTCACCTGGGCCAGTTCCGAGTGGGTGGCGGACAGGCGATCGAGAAGTTCGGGCAACCGCAGCAGGCTGTACAGCACCAGACCGATCGCGGCCGTGCCCAGCGCGGCGTACAGCGATCCCGGCCATACCTGCTGCCATTCGCCGTGCACCACACCGGAACCCACCGCGACCAGCCCGAAAGCCGCCCAGCGCCAGCGCGTTACCGTCGCGAACAGTACGGTTGCGGCGAGTAGACAATCCGTGTTGACGGCACCGCCGAAAACGAGGATCGGCAGATAGGTCGCCACAACCTGCGCCGCGAGCACCCGGCCGCGTGCCGCTGGCCGACACTGCGCGATGACGAGCAATCCGGCCTGCACCACACCGCAGCCGACCGCAGCCACCGCACCACCTTCAGCCAGCACCGAAAGCAGCAGTACAGCGAGGAGAAGATATCCGGTCGATCTCGGTAGCGCTGGCAGCACCCGGTCATTTCATACCGGCCGGATGGTTAGGTCAAATACTCACAACCATCCGGCGTCGGTGGCCAGACGCACCGCATCCACCCGGGTGCGCGCCTGCAGCTTGGTCACCGCCGAGGCCAGATAGTTGCGCACCGTGCCATAGGACAGGTGCAGCCGCGCCGCGATCTGCTTCGGCGCCGCGCCCTCGGCAAAACAGCGCAGCACCTCCACCTCGCGGTCGGTGAGCGGATTGCCCGGACTGCGCAACGCGGTGTACGCCAGCCCCGGATCGAGCACGCTGCCACCGGCCGCAATGGTGCGGACCGCATGCAGCAGATCCTGCCGGGAACCATCCTTGAGGATGAACCCGCACGCGCCGATCTCCATGGCGCGCTCGAGATGTCCGGGAGTGGCCAGCCCGGTGAGGATGAGGACCCGGCACTGCGGATACCGAGTGCACATCTCCGCGGCGGCCTCCAGCCCGGTCCGGCCGGGCAGGTCGATATCGAGAACAGCCACCTCCGCCTGCGCATCCACGGCAGCCGAAACAATGGACTCGCCACTTTCGAGCACAGCCACCACGCTGATGTCGTCCTCGAATTCCAGCGCCGCGACGACGGTTTCCCGCAGCAGCCGCATATCCTCGGCGACCAGCACCCTGATCATGTGGCATTGCTCCTCACCGCCGGGCGCGTGTCGACTTCCACTGTGGCGGTTTGCCCGGACCGCTATGCCATCATCCCGTCCACGCTCGCCCGGCTCCACCGGACACCCCCGCCCAGGGGCGCTCCCATTGATCTCGGGGCATGCGAACGCACCGGTCGCCGATGTCCTTGGACGTTGCCGCCGACTTACGTTGGCTACGAAGGGCGGTCAGTTTGCGGGCCCGGTCGACACTCGGCGGCGTGCGCGTCGCCTAGGGTCTCGGGAGGTCCAAATGCCGGAGCCGCTAGCTCTTCCGTCTTCAGCGCTCCCCGCCTACCGGTCGGCGTATTCGCCGTGGAGCATGCCGGTGGCCTGGCCGATCTCGATGAGGTAGCCGTCCGGGTCGCGGAGATAGCACCGGATCTCGGCTTTGCGGTCGAGTGGTTCGGTGAGGAATTGTGCCCCTTTGGATTTGGCATCGGAGTAGAACGCGGCGATATCGGCGACCCGCACATTCAAGAATGACGAGACCGGATCACCTGATTCATGGGCAGTCAGAATGGTCTCGGGCTTATCCGGGGTCGGTCCGCCGCCCGGGTTCATGATGATCCAGCTGTTGGCGACCTTGACGATGGCCGGGTTCTCCTCCAGCACGACCCGGCCGCCGAAAATTTCGGCGTAGAAATCTCGAGACCGAGCCACGTCGCGCACGGTCAGGAAATGCGTCAGGAGCAATCCCTGTTCGGGAGCAGGCAGGTCGTTCCGATTGGTCACGGTTCCCTCCGTTCGTCCAGTGTTCTGTCCTTCTGGTCCCACCGGTGCGGATCGCATTCGAGTGCCGCTCGGTCCCATTTGCCGCGTTCGGCGGCCGCTCGATAGGTGGTCTGTAGGAATTCCATCAGGCTTCGTTCCGGATCTGCAGCGGTGCGCACCGCCTCGTAGGGCAGCAGAAACTGGCCGTTGTCGGCGCTGTAGAAGGCGTGCCGAGGACCGACCGGATAGTCGGCGAAGCCGTCGGGTTCGGGATAGGCGTAGGCGTAGAAGGCACCTTCTTCGCCGCCACCCGGCCAGAAGCCGCAGCTGCTCAACTCGTGGGAGTAGCCCTCCACCATCACCCAATTACCGCAGTTGGGTGCGCCGCCCGGATGCTTCGGCGCGGTGCGGCCGGAGAACCTGGTGCAGGCCAGATCCATGGCGCCCCAGAAGAAGTGCACCGGGCTCACCTTTCCGATGAAATATGAGCGAAACTCGCTCATTACTCGATGGGCCGCGATGAGTTGACGCCAGAACAGTTGCACGGCGTCGCGATCATAGGAAGCATGCTCGTAGTCATCGGCGAACGGGATCGCGGGATCGACCTCGTTGGGCTTCGCCTGAATTTGTACCGCAACGCCGAGCTCGTCGAGCGCACCCATCGTTTCGGCATAGAAATCGGCAACCGGCTTGGGTTCGAGCGCGATCTGCCGGGCGTGGCCATTACTGGTTCTTATGTGCAACCGATGCTCGGTGAAGTCGAACTCGATGTCGAACACACCGGCCTCATAGGGCATCGCGGAGGTGGTCAACCCCCGCGGGCTGACGTAGAGGGTGACCTGCCACCAGTGGTTGATCAACGGCGCATGAGTGAGTCGAATCTTGCCGATGATCTGGGTCCACATATGCACCGTATCGCGGGTAGCGGTCCAGTCCTCGACCCGCAGCCGCGGCCAGCGTTGCGATGACGCGATCTCTGTGCGAGTGGTCTCGGCCATCAGAGTTCCTTGGTCCGTCCGTCGGTTTCGGTGCCGGTCGCGGCGCGGATTCTGCTGCCTTGCCGTGGCGCTGCGGGCGTCGGCCCGGTGTCGGGCATTCAGGAAACGAGCAGGTCCGCGTTGACGATCGCCGCCCAGGTGGTTGGCATGCCGTGCGGGAAGCCGTCATAGGTCTTCAGCGCGCGGTTCTCGAGAAGCTGCGTGGACAATGGCGGAGGCCTGGTACGGAACGATCCGATCGTCCTCGCTGTGCATCACCAGCACCAGCGCGGTGATCATCTTCAGGTCTTCAGTGTAGAAGATCCCTGTGCCGTCAATGGTGCTGATCGTGCCATATAGAAGAAGGTATACCGACCAGTGGGTCGGTTTTCAGATTTCACGCGGAGTCAGCACAGGCTGTCGACAAATATCGAATGTCGTTGCGACAATAGCCGAAAATAGTTGGTAAGAATGCGTCCCATGACAGGGACTGCCTCCAGCGAATTGATAGTTCGGCAGGCCGACTCGAACGACCGGACATACGACGGGCGGCCTGCGCGGGCGGAATTTCGTGCTGATGTCGAGGGGCTGCGTGCGGTCGCGGTGCTGGCCGTCGTCGTATTTCATGCGGGTGCGCCTGACGTCAGTGGCGGGTTTGTCGGTGTCGACGTTTTCTTCGTCATCTCTGGGTTTCTTATCACCGGGGTGTTGTGGCGTGAAGTGGCGGTTACCGGCACGATCGGGCTTGCGCGGTTCTATGGCGCTCGGGCGCGCAGGTTGCTGCCTGCCGCGGGCATCGTGTTGGTGGCGACTGCGGTCGCTGCGGCGATGCTGTTGCCTCCGTTGCAGGTCCGCGAGGTGCTCGGCGACGGGATTGCCAGTGCGTTGTACGCGGGAAATTATCGGCTTGCCCTGCACGGCACCGACTATCTCGCCGCGGATACGCCGCCTTCGCCGTTTCAGCACTACTGGTCGCTCGGGGTGGAGGAGCAGTTCTATTTGTTGTGGCCTGCGCTGATCATCGGCATCGCCTGGTTTGTGCAGCGCCGCCGCAGGCCAGGGGCGCACGCCTCGCCGGTTCCGTATCTGCTCGTCCTCGCGGTAGTTGCCGCGGTGTCGTTCGCGGTTTCGCTGGCCTGGACCAGCACGCTGCCATCGTGGGCGTTCTTCGCGCTACCCGCACGGGGGTGGGAGCTGGCTCTCGGCGGCATCGTGGCGCTCTCGGTCCCGGTATGGCGCCGATTTCCGACACCGCTGGCCACCGTCGCCGGGTGGCTGGGGCTGGCATTGATCGTCCTGAGTTGCACCCACTTGGACGGGCGGACACCGTATCCCGGTACCGCGGCGCTGCTGCCCGTGCTGGGCGCCGCGCTGATCGTCGCTGCGGGCTGTGCCGCACCCCGGCTCGGAGTCGGTCGCGCACTGTCGGTGGCTCCGCTGCGGGCGCTCGGTCGTCTTTCCTACTCCTGGTATCTCTGGCACTGGCCGGTGCTGCTGCTCGCGCCACGGCTGGTCGGTCACCCACTCGATGCGGTCGGCTCGGTGGGCGCGGTCGTGACAGCCGGTGGCCTCGCCATGCTCACGCTGTGGTTCGTCGAGGATCCCGCCCGTTTTGCGGCGCCGCTGCGGCATTCGGCCACGCTCAGCCTCGCGGGCGGCGGTGTCGTCACCGCGGTCGCCGTCATCGTTGGGGTGGTGCTGCTGGTGCTCGTGCCCGTCCCGGTGGGCCGTGGCGCGGCGGCCGAGGCCCTTACTGTGGCAGCGCCGGGCGTGCCGCCGTCGGAAGCCGTCGATCCGCAGGACGCGACGGTTCAACAGCTGACCGCGCAGGTGCAGGCCGCCGTTGCGGCATCGGCCGAATCGCATTCGATTCCGTCGAATCTCTCCCCGGCGCTCGCCGACGCCGCTGCCGACAAGGCGGCGGTGTTCGGAAATGGTTGCGTGCGTTCCTGGCTCGATGTCGGACAGCCCGAGTGCGCTTCAGGCGATCTCGGATCGGCGAGCACGGTGGCACTGGTGGGCGATTCGCACGCCGCGATGTGGAGCCCGGCGTTCGAGCAGATCGCCGAGCAGCGGCATTGGCGCCTGGAGACGATGAGCAAGGTCACCTGCCCGCTGATGGAACTGCCCATCACCAGCCCCTACCTGGGCCGGGAGTACACCGAATGTGTGCAGTGGCGCCACCAGATCATGGCCCGACTGCAGGCCGAGCATCCGCGGCTGATCGTGCTGAGCATGTCCCGGCGATACGGCGGCGACTTCGGATTCACCACCTACGACCAAGCCTGGATCGATAGCCTGTCCGGCCTGACCACACAGCTGCGCGCGACCGGCGCGAATGTCCTTGTCCTCGGGCCGATTCCGGATCCGCACAGCACCGTGCCGACCTGCCTGTCCGACCATCTGGACGACGCGCTGGCCTGCTCCCCGCCACGGCCGGTCGCCGTGAACGACGCGGGCATCGCAGCCGAACGGGCCGCGACGATGGCGGGCGACGGGCAGTACGCCGACCTCACCGCGCTGTTCTGCACCACCGACCGCTGCCCGCTCATCACCCGCAACAACCTGATCTACCGGGACGACAATCACCTGACGGTCGCCTACGCCAAGTCGCTCGCGCCGATCGCTGCCGCGCTGGCCGACCGCGCCCTCGCCCGCGGCTGAACCCCGGCCAGCTAGCCCAGAGCGCGGGTGAATCCCTCGACGAGTTCGTCGACCTGGTCGTCGGTCATCACGAACGACGGCGAGATCTGCATGGCGCCCTGGCCGGCCGCACGTCCCGAGATGCCGTGTTCCCGGAGGGTTTTCACCAGCGGCAGCCCCTCGGAGGGATCGGCGAGCTGGATCGCGGCGACCGCGCCGAGACCGCTGCGTACCTCGGCGACGCGCGGGTGATCCGCGAGCGGGGCGAGCTTTTCGTGCAGAGTGGATTCCAGGCGCTTCGCCTCGTCCAGCAGCCCCTCGCGTTCGACGATGGCCAGGTTGGCCAGGGCCGCGGCGGCGGCTCCGGCGTGGCCGCCGTAGGTATAGCCGTGCCGCCACCAGACGCCGCCGCTGAAGAAGGGAGCGGCGATATGGGGGGCGATGAAGACCGCGCCCATCGGGACATAGCCGGAGGTGAGGCCCTTTGCGGTGGTCATCAGGTCGGGTTCGAGATCGAAACGGGATGCAGCGAACCAGGATCCGCCGATGCGGCCGAAGCCGGTGACGACCTCGTCGATCACGAAGAGGATGTCGTGGTCGCGGCAGATGCGGCGGACCTCGGCGAGGTAGCCCTCCGGCGGCAGATACACCCCACCCGCGCCGATAATGGGTTCACAGAAGAAGGCGGCGATACGCTCTGCGCCGATCTCCTCGATGAGCGCGAGCAGCGCCTTCGCATCGTCCCATGCAACGGTGCGGGCATCGGGCATCAACTCGCCATAACCCTCCCGGTTGACCGGGATACCCGCCAAAGCCGTTCCCGCGACGTGCATTCCGTGATAGGCCCGCTGACGTCCGACCACAATCGTCTTATCCGGGCGACCGAGCTCGTGCCAGTAGCGGCGGGCGAGTTTCGCGGCGGTGTCCACCGAATCCGAACCACCGGAGGTGAAGAAGATCTTGCTGCCGGGCACCGGTGCGATGCTCGCCAGCTTCTCCGCCAATTCCTGGGTGGCGGGTTCGGTGATATCACCGAAGTTCGAGTAGTGCGCGACCGTGCGCAGTTGCTCGGCGACCGCGTCGGCGATCTCCGCGCGACCGTGCCCGACATTGGTGAACCACAGCCCGGCCGTCGCGTCCAGATACCTGGTACCTGCCTGGTCGTAGACGTAGGCACCCGCACCACGCGCGACGACGAACGCACCGTCGCGTTCGACGGCGCCCATATCGGCGAACCCGTGCCATAGCGCACCCATATCAACCACCTCTACCTCGACGACCACATCACTTCGTCCGCACTGCACCGGTCGCTGCCCGATGCGCCGAACGCGACTACCGCGAGTGCGAACAGCGCGAACCCGATGACCGGGACCACCGGGCCGATCGCCGTCGACACCTGTCCCCGTTGGCACGGATCGTGAACGGGTACGGATACCAGTCGACGATCGGCCCACGGATCAGGGTGTACGCACCGCAGCCGAGCGGGCGGACCGGCCAGCAAGCGATCCGCCGCCTGGAAACGCCCAGCACGACCGGCGCCAGCACCCGATCCACGACCATCACGATAGGCATGAACCGGTGCGCCACCTCATCCACCCACCTCTGTTCGTCCCAGCGGGCGATATGGGCGAGCAGCACCCGCGAGCGCGAAGCGCAGCCGCCGCAATGTCAGCCACCACTCGATCGGACCGTAATGTCGGTGCGGTGGAACAGTTTCCGAGTCGGGCGCTGGTATTGGGCGCCGGTGGTGTCGTCGGAACCGCCTGGATGGCCGGTCTGGCCGCCGGATTGCGTCAGCACGGCATCGATCTCGCCGCCGCCGACCTGATCGTCGGCACCTCCGCGGGCGCGATCGTCGGCGCGGTCCTCGCTTCCGGCCGAGATCCGGGCAAACTCGCCGAACCCCGGCAACCTGCGCCGTCCGATCCGCAACTACCTGCGCCCGACCCGCGCGCGCTCGGCCGTGTGTTCGCGGTACTCGGCGATAGCGAAACGACACCGGAGCTGAGGCGGCGACGGGTCGGCGAGATTGCGCTCGAGATGAGCGCCGAACACGATGCCGTCCATGTCGAGCGCATGCGAACCCTGATCGGCACGGCACAGTGGCCGGACCGATTGCTGGTCGTCGCCGTCGACGCCAGTTCGGGCCAGCGCCGAGTCTTCGACCAACGCGATGCGGCCGCACTGCCGGACGCTGTGGTGGCCAGTCGCGCGATGCCCGGCGTCTACCCGCCCATGACCATCGGCGACCGTCGCTTCATGGACGGTGGCATGTACTCCGCCACAAATGCGGATCTGGCCGCCGGGGCCGAACTTCTCGTCACCCTTCATCCACTGGCACACCTGTTTTCGACCACTGCCCTCCACACGGAACTGCAATCCCCGCGGCCTGGAGAGTCATTGGTGATCACCCCGGACCAACGATCGATCGATGCCTTCGGCGGCGACCTGCACGACCACGCACACTGGATACCTTCCTTCCGAGCCGGATTCGCCCAGGCCGATGCGGAAGCCACACGCCTCCAAGGGATCTGGCCGACCGCGAGGTAGCCTCAGGCCGACCGCCGGAAGGATGAATATGACGATCAGCGAACCTGTTCGAGCCCGGTATCCGCTCCTTTCATCCCCCGGCTTCCTGTGGTTCTGGTCCGCCGACAGCGTATCGATGGTCGGTACCTACATCACGGCGCTGGCGCTGCAGGTGCTCGCGGTCGAAACGCTGCGGGCATCGCCCATCGAGCTCGGCGTGCTGGGCGCCGCGCGCTGGCTGCCGTATCTGCTCTTCGGTTTGATCGCCGGAGTGCTCGTCGATCGGTATCGGCGGCGGCCGGTGCTGGTGGCCGCCGATCTGGTGCGGGCGGGTTTGCTCGCGCTCATCCCGCTGACGGCGGCGACAGGCGTGCTGAGCATGCCGGTCTTGATCGCGGTCGTGCTGGTGTTCGGCACGGTATCCCTGGCCTACGACGCCGCACATCAGTCGTTTCTGCCGACTCTGGTGCCACCGGAACTGCTCACCCCCGCCAATGCCCGGCTGGAACAGTCCTCGGCGGTGGCGCAGACCTGCGGGCCGGTCATCGGCGGTTGGCTGGTCCGGATCGTCGGCGCACCGCTGGCGATCCTGGTGGACGCGGTGTCGTATCTGCTCTCCGGGCTGATCGTGGCGCGGCTGCGCGTGGCCGAGCGATCCGATCCGCCGCAGGACCGGAATCTGCGCAAGGAACTGCGCGAAGGGCTGAGATGGGTGTACGGGCATCGGATGCTCGCCCCGCTCGCCATCGCTTCGCACGGCTGGTTCTTTTTCAGCGCGGTGGTGTCAACGGTGTACGTGCTCTTCGTAATCGACGAACTCGGCTTCGACGCTTCCGCCCTCGGACTGAGTTTTGCGTTCGGCGGCGTCGGTGCTGTGGCCGGGTCATCGGTCGCCGACCGCGCCGGTCGCCAATTCGGTATGGGGCCGGTGATCATCGGCTGCCGATGGCTGACGCCCATGGGATATGCACTGATCCCGTTGGCGCACAATGGAGCTGCGGGTCTGACGCTGCTGTGCTCCGCCCAGTTCCTCTTCGGTCTCTCCATCGGCGTCGACAGTCCGCTCGAAATGGGCTACCGCCAAGCCGTCACACCCGACCGTCTGCTCGGCCGGATGAATGCGACCATGCGCTCATTGAACCGGGCCGCGATCGTGATCGGCGCACCGACAGGTGGCGTGCTGGCCGCGTGGCTCGGCATTCGGTGGACACTGTGGGTCGCGGTGATCGGGCTGCTGATCTCGGCGATCGCGTTCACCGGATCGGAATTCCGTCATGCCCGATCGGGAGCGGACCTGCCGGGCTGATCACGATCGCGTCGGCGGTCGACCTGCACCGAGCGCGGCGACGGCGCGAAGACGCCGGTGCGGATGACCGGGCCGATGACGAGGGAGAACCAGCCCTGCTGACGAGGATCGATGAACGGGCGGATCTTCCCAGATCAGAACCGCTGCGATCGGTGCGCCGAGCCGGTCGACAAACGTCGTCACCACCCTGATCGCGGGTGTGCGCACCGGATGCTCACGCCCGCCTCGGATTCGACTCGCCGGTTTCGCTACCCTGGTGAACGCAATGACCAGGACAACCGACGCGAATCTCCGCGAGCTCCGGACCCGCCTGGCCGCCGTAACGCTCCGCGATGAACACCGGTTGCGCCGAAGCCTGGACCGGGCCCGCGGCGGCGATCTCACCGGTATCGCGGCCGAGATCGCGGCGGCCGAGCAGCGCGTCGAGGCTCGCCGCGCCGCGGTACCCAAAATTCGCTATCCCGAGCAGCTACCCGTCTCCGCGCGCCGCGAAGATATCGCCAAGGCGATCATGGAGAACCAGGTCGTGATCGTGGCGGGCGAGACCGGATCGGGTAAGACCACTCAGATTCCGAAGATCTGCCTGGAACTCGGCCGGGGCATTCGCGGCACCATCGGACATACCCAGCCGCGTCGGCTGGCCGCGCGCACCGTCGCCGAGCGCATCGCCGAGGAGTTGGACACCGAACTCGGCGACGTCGTCGGCTATACGGTGCGCTTCACCGATCAAGCCTCCGATCGCACGCTCATCAAGCTGATGACCGACGGCATCCTGCTCGCCGAAATCCAGCGCGACCGGCTGCTGCGCCGCTACGACACGATCATTATCGATGAGGCACACGAGCGCAGCCTCAATATCGACTTCCTGCTCGGCTATCTGAAGCAATTGCTGCCGCGCCGACCGGATCTCAAGGTGATCATCACCTCGGCGACCATCGATCCGGAGTTGTTCGCGCGGCACTTTGCGAAGCAAACAGACGACTCGAGCGCGAAGCAAACAGACGACTCGAGCGCGAAGCAAACAGACGACTCGAGCGCGAAGCAAACAGACAACCCGAGCGCGGACGAATCGAGTGCTCCCGCACCGATTGTCGAGGTTTCCGGCCGATCGTATCCGGTGCAGATCCGCTACCGGCCGCTGGCGCTGGAACTACCCGGCAGCGCCGATGAAGACGACGAGGACACCCGGATCGTGGATCGCGACCCGGTCGATGCCATCGGCGACGCGGTACGCGAATTGTTCGCCGCGGGCGACGGCGATGTGCTGGTGTTCCTATCCGGCGAACGAGAGATCCGCGATACCGCGGATGCGTTGCGCGACTTGAAGATTCCGCGCACCGAGATCCTGCCGCTGTACGCGCGCCTGTCGACCGCCGAGCAGCATCGGGTATTCGCCCCGCATACCGGTCGACGAGTCGTCTTGGCCACCAACGTCGCCGAGACCTCGCTGACCGTCCCCGGTATCCGGTACGTCGTCGACCCGGGTACCGCGCGCATCTCCCGCTACTCGATGCGCACCAAGGTGCAGCGCCTACCCATCGAAGAGGTTTCCCAGGCCTCGGCCCGCCAGCGCGCCGGACGCTGCGGCCGGGTCGCCGACGGCATCTGCATCCGGCTGTACTCCGAGGACGATTTCGAATCCCGGCCCGCCTTTACCGAACCGGAGATCCTGCGGACCAATCTGGCCGCCGTCATCCTGCAGATGACCGCACTCGGCCTCGGCGATATCGAGAAGTTCCCGTTCGTGGAGGCGCCGGATCGCAGGGCGATCCGAGACGGTATCGCACTGCTGGAGGAGTTGGGCGCACTCGCGCCACGCGCCACCGCAGCACCCGCGCGGCGCGCCGCCGAACCGGATGTTATCGAGAAGACGAACACCAGCACCACTCCGGAACGGCGCGGCGCCGATAGCGTTGCGGGCAAACAGATCCGAGCTGACGAATCCACCGACACACGCTCCGATGCGACGCTGACACTCACTCCCACCGGTCGCGAGATGGCGCAACTGCCGGTCGATCCCCGCATGGCACGGATGCTCGTCGAGGCGCAGCGCAATGGCTGTCTGGCCGATGTGCTGATCATTGTGGCTGCGCTGTCCATTCAGGATGTGCGCGAGCGGCCCGCGGACCAGCAGCAGGCCGCCGATACCAAACATGCGAGGTTCGTGGTCGAGGGCTCGGATTTCCTGGCCTACCTACGGTTGTGGGAGTACCTGAACGAGCAACGTAAGTCGCTGTCGTCCAATCAGTTCCGGCGCATGTGCCGCGAGGAGTTCCTGCACTACCTGCGAATCCGGGAGTGGCAGGATCTGCACGGGCAGTTGCGGACCATCACGCGGGGGCTCGGGTGGTCGACCCACGACGGTTCGAATGGCGACGAAACCGGTTCGCGCCGTGGACGATCCGGCGGGTCGGACAGTTCCGCCCCAGCTCGGGCCAGCGGCGGAGACTCCAGCGGTGGACGGGGCGGGACCGACTCGTCTGCTGCGAACTCATCCGGCACTGGCGCGAACCGTCGTCGCGGTCGCGCACGCGCTGGCGCGGCGTCGGCAGTGCAGGCGGCCCGAGGCGGACGTGTCGCCGAGCCCGCACCGCAGGCAGCGCCGCTCGAAAACGATGGCACCCCATGGGATTCGACCGCAATCCACCAGGCATTGCTGGCAGGCATGCTCTCCCATATCGGCGTCCGCGAGGCCGAATCGCGCGAATTCCTCGGCGCGCGCAATGCCAAGTTCATGATCTTCCCCGGCTCCTCCCTGGCGAAGAAGCCGCCCCGCTGGGTGATGGCCGCCGAACTCGTCGAAACCTCGCGGCTCTGGGGCCGGATGGCGGCGCGGGTGGAACCCGAATGGGCCGAGCGCCTCGCCGGTGATCTGGTGAAACGCACCTACTCCGAACCGCATTGGTCGTCCAAGCGCGGTGCGGCGCGAGCTTATGAGCGGGTCACGCTGTACGGCGTTCCGCTGGTCGTCAGCCGCGCCGTCGATTACGGCCGTATCGATCCGGAGCTGTCGCGTGAACTGTTCATCCGGCATGCGCTGGTACAGGGTGAATGGCAGACCCGGCACGAGTTCTTCCACCGCAATCGCGAACTCCTCGACGACGTTGCCGATCTGGAGCACCGCGCCCGCCGCCGCGACATTCTCGTCGATGACGAGGTGCTCTTCGAGTTCTACGACAAGCGCCTACCCGCCGATATCGTCTCGGTGCGCCATTTCGACAGCTGGTGGCGCAACGCCAAGCGCAAAGATCCTGCGCTGCTGGACTTCTCGACCGAGACCGTGGTCAATGAGGCGGCCGCGGTCCTGGATCCGACCGATTTCCCGGATGCCTGGCGCCAGGGCGAGCTGAGCTTCCCGCTCACCTACCAATTCGAGCCCGGCAACGACGATGACGGCGTCACGGTGCGGATACCGGTCGAACAGCTGGCGCATGTGCGCGCCGTCGGCTTCGACTGGCTGGTCCCGGGCATGCGCGAAGAGCTGGCCACCACACTGATCAAGACACTGCCGAAGGCATTGCGCCGCACCGTCGTTCCCGCACCGGACTTCGCCGCGGCCGCACTCGCCGCACTCACCCCGCGCGCCGAACCCCTGCGCACCGGCCTGGCGCGGGAACTGTCGCGCCTCGGTTCGGTCACCATCGCGGCGAGCGATCTCGACCCCGCCGCGCTGCCCGACCATCTGCGCATGACCTTCGCCGCGATCGATGCCTCCGGCACGACAATCGCCCGAGGCAAGAACCTGGCTCAGCTGAAAACCCAACTGTCCGAACAGGTTTCCGCCTCGGTCGCCCGCGCGACCGCGGGTGCCGAGCGTGCCCCCGCCACGGTGTGGACCTCGGAATCGCTCGGGACGGTCGCACCGACGGTGCGCAGCGAGGTCGCCGGACAGACGGTCACCGGTTATCCGGCACTGGTGCCCGAGGGCGAAGGTGTCGCGGTCCGGGTGCTCAGCTCGCCCGCCGAACAGGCCGCCGCCATGCGAGCAGGCACGCGCACCCTGGTGCTGGCCGCCATGCCGACCTCGGTCCGTACCGTCACCGCGAGTCTGCGGCCGCAGGATCGGCTGGCGCTGAGCCAGAATCCGTACGGTTCGCTCGACCTACTCATCGAGGACTGCCGCGCCGCCGCCGCTGACGAACTGATCGCCGCCGCCGGTGGCCCGGTGCGCAGTCCGGACCAATTCGATGCCCTGGTCGCGCGGATCCGCCCCGAATTCGTCTCCGCCGTTGCCCGCACCGTGCGCCTCGTGGTGCCGATTCTGGCCGGGGCACACCAGGTTTCGTCCATCCTCGCGGAAACTTCCGAACGCGATATCGCCGACGATGTCCGCCACCAACTCGACGACCTCGTCTTCCCCGGATTCATTTCGGAATGGGGCGGCACGCGTCTGCGCGAACTCCCCCGCTACCTCCAGGCCGCGCGCATCCGCCTCGAATCACTGCCCGGATCCGCCGTCCGCGACCGCCAGGGCATGGTCGAGATCGACCGCGCCCTCACCGCCTACGACCGCCTCGTCAACGCCCTGCCCGACACTCGCAAAGACGCCCCCGACGTCACCGAGATCTGGTGGATGATCGAGGAATTCCGGGTGAGCCTCTTCGCCCAGAAATTGGGCACACCCTACCCGGTCTCCACCAAGCGCATCGAAAGGGCGATCACGGCCATCCGCCGCTGACGCCCGCCGGGACTCCCGGTAGTTCTGGGGGCGCGACGAGGTGCAGATACGCGGCTACTGTCGCCGGACATGGTGGCGTGCAGGAGCATTGCGGCCACTGACCACATCCGCCGCGCGCCGGAAGCCGCCTCGGCAGTCCGGCGCGAATTCTCGAAAGAAGAGTTCGCTATGCGGAAATCCCTCGCAGTGATCGTCGCCGTATGTGCCGTCGCGCTCGCCCCGGTGGTGGCCGCTCCGGCGGAGCCGGTGACACCGCAGCCAGCGCCGGTCCGCGCCGATAACGACCTGCTGCGACAACTGGTCCGACTGCTCGACACCGGATCGGTCACCATCTGCCCCGGGCAGGCGATGGGCAGCTTCGGCTGCTCCTGCCCGCCGGGCATCTGCCTATGACCGGGGTGGTCAGTCCGCGCTGGCCGCGACGGTGGCTTCCTCGCGATGTTTGCGCAGGTCGGCGATTTCGCGTTCGAAGTCGTCGGCCGAGGTGAAGGAGCGGTAGACCGAGGCGAAGCGCAGGTAGGCCACCTCGTCCAGATCGCGCAGCGGGCCGAGGATGGCTAGGCCGACCTCGTGGCTGGGGACCTCGGGGGAACCCTTGGCGCGCACCGCGTCCTCCACCTGCTGGGCCAGCAGGTTCAGGGCGTCCTCGGCGACCTCGCGGCCCTGGCAGGCGCGGCGCACACCGCGGATGACCTTTTCCCGGCTGAACGGTTCGGTGACACCGCTGCGCTTGACCACCGATAGGATCGCGGTCTCGACCGTGGTGAATCGTCTCCCACACTGCGGGCAGGAGCGCCGACGGCGGATGGCCGCGCCTTCCTCGGCCTCACGCGAGTCGACGACCCGCGAGTCGGGGTGTCGGCAGTAGGGGCAATGCATCCGAGAGATCCTTCGTCGATGCGCGCGCCCGCGTCCGAATCGGCTCCGGTTCGGCGTTCCGATCCGGCGAGCACGTGTACAGGGGTCTAGACCTATACGTCCATATCGGTTCCAGGATACCCGGGACGGGTCACCAGGCGTCTCACCCGTCCCACCTATCCCGCGCGCGGGCAGTTATCCGAGCTGCCACTGGGTGGTGAGATCGGTGATCAGTTCCGGGATGCGCGCGATCATCCGGCCGTGCGCGAGCTTGTTCCAGAAGGATTCACCGAGTACGACCTCGGCGAAGGGCCGGTTGCTCTCCATATCGATATGGCGCGGCGCCAGGTCGCCCATGATGTAGGTCCAGCGGGTATCGCGGTCGGCCCAGTTGAAGTCCGGCAGCGGGGTGCGCAGCGATACCGTGCGACCGGCGATATCTGCGCTGACGGTCGTGGGCGCGAAGACGCCGGGGGCGCGGACACCGGGAACGGCGGGCTTACCTGCCACGGTGCTCACATAGGTCAGCACCCGGCCCATCGTGCCGCGGCCCGCCGAGGTCAGGTCCCATTGGTCGGCGATGACGCGGTTCTGCTCGCGATCGGTCATGCGGATCAGCGCATCGATATTGCCGCTCTGCGTGTGGGAATCGATCGACCGCCATGCCGTGCGAATATCGGCATCGATCACCCCTGCGGCATACATTTCGTCGATTCCGGCCATACCCAGCGCCGCGTAGGCCTCGTGCATCGGGACCAGGTCGGTAAAGATGTGCTTCTGCATGATCATCAGCCGGGTCTGGTACCAGGTGACGTCGTCGGCGCTCAGCCGTGAACCCTCGGTGGCCAGCAGCCGGATATCGGCGGGCACCTCGGCCACCAATTCCGGTGGGGTGCCACGCAACAGATCGGCGACCACATCGCCGAGTTGGTGGATGCTCGGCACATCGAGCACCACGCCGATATCGCGGAGGTCGAAGAAGCCCGAGGCGAAGGAGCCGCCCGCGATCCCGGCCAGCCCCGCCCACCAATAGTCCTGATGCTGATTCGCCAGCCGGAAGTAGTTGACGTAGACCTGGCTGAAGGTGCGCTGGTTGGCGCGCACACCGAGCGCCGGATCCCAGGCCGCGAGGTCGATATCGGCATTGCGGGTCGAGACCACCAGCCAATACTGGTGCAGCAGCGTGCCGTAGCGGCTCGGCGGCACCCCGTCGACCCTGGCCTGGTCGAGCGCGTCGCGCAGTGTCGACTCATCCAGTGGCAGTGCCGGATTCAGGCCACCACCGCCCGCGCCGTCGCCATTGACCGCGGGTAGATCCAGATATGCCTGGTAGGCGGACGCCGCGTGCGCGGCCGGAATCATGGTGAGGCCGAAGACAAGACAGCTGAGCAGCCCGGCGATTCGGGCGAGAATACGGACAGCGTGTTCGGCGGTGCGGCGATGCATCATTGCGTGGTGTCCCGAAATCGTTCGTCGGCATAGTTGCCGAGATCACGTTTTCAGGCACAGTAACAACATGTTCTAGTTTGCAATCGACAATTTCGGCCACCCTTCGTGGCGGATCGGCCGGTCACCATCCGCCACACCGACTTTCGATGAGCGCTATCGCGGCAGACCGATTCCGGCACCGTCCGGAACTGATTGCTGTTCGACCACGGCGGGCACCGGCGCCGGGGTCTCACCACCGAAAGTCCCGGCACGCCAATGCGCCAACCCGATCAGCGCCGTCACCACCAGCGCGCTCAATAGCGAGGCCACCGCGAGCACCGCGAAGCCGACCTGCGCCTGTTCCACCCGTTCCATCGGATGCGGCACCCGCGCCCGTCGCAGCGCGGGCGTTCGAACCGGACCGCGATCGTAGAGCGCCACCACACCGCCGGGCCTGCTGCCGCGCGGCCGCCGGTCCACCCCGGCCCGCGCGGCATCGAGGGCGCGTACGCCGCCACGATGCGGGCGCCGGGTGCGCGGAACGGAATCGAAACCGAGGTCGATGCCGGACTCGGTTTCCAGGTCGGTGCTCGGGGCGCTGATCGCAGTGCTCATCGGACAAACCTCCGTGACGGGGTGTTGGTGGGTGCTCAGGTATGTCGCGAGACGATGGGAGTCGCTATTCGATCAAGTGTTCGAAGAACTCGTGTTCGATTTCTACCACGCTCCACCGACAAAGTCAGCAGAAAACGCCGACATGCCTCGAACAGATGTTTGATACATCGGCGTGACCGGACTAGATTCGGTAGACGAAATCCATCACACGAAAGGGCGGTTGCGGTGAGCCACACAGACGACACGGGCGACGAGAGCGGAGTTGGCACCGACCCGTCCGGTACCGGGGCGGATCTCACCGTGCGTCAACGCAAGGTCCTCGAGGTCATCCGCACCTCGGTGAGCGAGCGCGGCTATCCGCCGAGCATCCGCGAGATCGGCGACGCGGTCGGACTCACCTCCACCTCCTCGGTCGCCCATCAGTTGCGCTCCCTCGAGCGCAAGGGCTATTTACGCCGCGACCCGAATCGGCCACGGGCCGTGGATGTTCGCGGCCTCGACGAGGCGGTCCGCGCGGTGACCAGCCTGCCGACCGCCGAGGACGTCGAAACCGGTCGGCCCGTCCCGACCTTCGTGCCCGTCCTGGGCCGAATCGCCGCCGGTGGCCCGATCCTGGCCGAGCAGGCGGTGGAGGATGTCTTTCCGCTGCCGCGCGAACTGGTCGGCGACGGATCGCTGTTCCTGCTCAAGGTCGTCGGTGAATCAATGGTGGACGCCGCGATCTGCGATGGCGACTGGGTGGTCGTGCGCCAGCAGAATGTCGCCGACAACGGCGATATCGTGGCCGCGATGATCGAGGGTGAGGCGACGGTGAAGACGTTCAAACGCACCGGCAAGGATGTCTGGCTGATGCCGCACAATCCGCTCTTCGAGCCGATCCCGGGTAATGACGCGCAGATCCTCGGCAAGGTCGTCACGGTCATCCGAAAGATCTGAGAATCGTTGGGTTGCGCGGGCCATCGGTCCGCGCAACCGACGTTCGGCGTCAGTGCAGGAACAGCCCCAGCGGCCACGCCCAGTGATCGAGTGTGATCCGCTCGATGAGCAGAATCTGCAACTCCCCGACGACCCCGCCGAGTACCGCGCCGACCGCGATCGCCGTCGGCTCATCCTCCTTCACTGCGGGCCGCAGCAGATTCTCGAACTGCGCGGGTGAGAGCTCGTCCATCCGTTCGATGACGGTGTTCTCGATATCCATGGCCTGCATCGTGTAGGCGTGCGCGTGCTGGGTGGTGGCCTCGGCGTAGGCGAAAACCCGTTCGGCCGCCGTCGCTTTCAGCTCCCGCCACCGGTCGGTGCCAACGGTCAGGGTGACCAGTGGTTTGGCCAGGCTCGGCGCGGCGTCCGCGGCCCGGTCGACATATTTGGCTGCCAGTTCGAATACCCGGTCCGCCGCGGGCCCCTTCAGGATGGCGTCGACGATCTTGTCCGGCGTGAGCAGTTCGGCTGCGATCAGATGCGCGTACTGCGGAATCAGTTCGTGCCGGTTCTTCGCGAAGAGTCCGTGCCAGGTGAAGATTCCGAAGTACCGCTTGGGCTCGTGCGGGCGGAACAGCATCTGCAGCCCGATGTAGTCGGTGATCCACCCGTTCACGAACCCGAATACCGGCATCAGCCACGGCTCGCGGAACATCGCCCACATGATCGCCTGTCCGACGCCGATGAGCAGCCCGAACCAGAAGCCGATCTTCGGAATCATGGTCATCTGCGCCCCGGCGATATCGCGCATCATCCGATTCAGCAGCGCTTTATCCGCGGTCAGATTCGATATGACCATGGCGCGCAGATCGAACAGCCGCACGATATCGCGCTTGGCGTCCTCGATGGCTGCGACCGCGTATTTCGGTGTCTCGGACTGGATCAGCCCGATCACCGCGTGCCGGGTCAGCTCCGGCATCGCCTCCCACAGTCCCGGGTAGTAGTCGATCGCCATGGAGCGCACGACATCGTCGACGGCCCGGCGCATCGGCGCCTCGACCTCGTTGATCAGCCGATCGGCGTCGAGTCGGTCGAAGAGTTCCTGCGGCTGCAGCAGATTCGTGCTGATCATGTCGTAGGCGATGCCCGCCATCTTCTCGGCCTGGCGCGGCAGCATCCCCTGCCAGCCCAATGGAATTCGGCCCAGCCGCACCCCGACGAATTCCAGCGGACGAAACATCATCTCGATGGCGATCAGCTTGGTGAACCACCCGATCCCACCGGCGATGAATGGCATCGACAGATAGATCCACCACCACTGCCGCACATCCGCCACAATCGACGACCACGACTGCACGCCATACCCCACTCTGCATCGAAGATTCGAAGTTTACAGTGTTGTATCACGACGGCAGCGGCGAACTGCACCCCATGACCTCGTATGTCCGCTGAGGCCAACGGGATAGGAACATTTCGAAACTCACGTTCGCGGCAGCGAAGCAGAATGCCAGCGCGCCAATGACATTCAGTCCGGAGATGGCCCGGAATCGAAGGCAGTCCGACCGACGATCAGCGCGGCAGCAGCGTCATCCAGAAGTCGGCTCGATGGTCGGCGGCATAGGTCTCGATGAGGCGGTTTCCACTGGGACGGAAGGACATGACGAGCGGCGCGGCCGGGTCGTAGGCCGGAATCGGTTCGAGGCCAGCCGGATTCGGGCTGGTGTCGATGGCGAATCGAGTCCAGTACCTGCGCATTTCGCTGGCGAGGCGCTGCTGGTCGGGGGTGAGCACGGCACCGTAGACCCAGCTGAGGTCGCGCAGACTCCACAGCGATATCAGTTCGCTGGCATGGAAGGCGCCGAGCGGGAAGATATTCGGCGGGGCGAGCGGCGCCGGATCATCGAAAGAGTAGACGTAGGTGGGGTTGTGGGTGCTCAGCGCGGCGTACTCGACGGTCAGCGCGGTCAGGGTGCGGTCGGTCCAGGCGCGCGAGAGTGCGAGCGCGGGCTGAGGGTAGGCGGCTGCCGGATAGAGCTGCTCGACGCGGTCGAGTTGCTCCGGCGTCAGGTCGGGCATGGCGGCGGCCAGTGCGTCGCGGTATCCGACTGCCGTCAGCGGCTTACCAAGGGGCACACCGTATTTCAGGTACACCCAGAGCGCCATCTCGTCATTGTTCGCACCGACGAGGGTGGGCACTGCGGCCAGGGATCCGTTGCGCAGTGCCGCCTGCGGGCCGGTCGGCAGGAACGATCCACCGTAGACGGTCGCGGCAATGGGATTGCTCGCCAAGGTGTCGACCGGCAGTGCGCGCAGGCAAGCGGCGGTCTCGGGTCCGGTGCAGCCGAGACGTGCGGCATAGGCGTCGCCGTCGGCCGCCGCCGTCGCGACCGGCACGCCGGCCGAGCACGGGCCGCTCTCCCGGATCGCGGCACGGAACAGTCCACGCGAACTCGGCGCGGCCAACTGCGCGCAGACCGACGCGGCGCCCGCGGACTCGCCTGCGAGGGTCACCTGATCCGGGTCACCGCCGAAGGCCGCGATATTGCGCCGCACCCACTGCAACGCGGCCTGCTGGTCCAGATAGCCGTAGTTCCCGGCCCCGGAGCCGTCGTCGAGTGCGGTGGCGGCGAGGAAGCCGAGCGCGCCGAGGCGGTAGTTGATCGTGACCACAATGACGTCACCGTCACCGTGCGTGATCAGCGGAGCGGCACCGTAGATATCGCCGGAGCCGCTGGTGAAACTGCCGCCGTGGATCCAGACCAGCACTGGCAGCGGGCGCCCGTCGGCCGGCCGGCTGCGCGGTGTCGAAACATTGAGGTACAGGCAGTCTTCCGACTTCGTCGGATTCGCCCCCAGCAGACCGAAGACGCTGTTGTCCTGCGGACAACTCGGCCCCGCCACCGCGGCATCGCGCACACCCGGCCACGATGCGGCCGGAGCTGGTGCCCGCCACCGCAGGTCCCCGACCGGCGGGGCCGCATAGGGAATACCCGCGAATAACCGATGATCCGCGGCCAGCACACCGCGGAGCTGACCGGTTTCGATGGTGACGAGGTCGGCGGCGATCGGCTCGGCCGGAGCCGGTGCCACACCGCTGAGCACGAAGACCGACGCCAGGGCCGCGAACCAGCCGCGAGCCACCGGTCGATCGGGCAGGACACGCCTACCGAACCACCCGTCCGCTGTCACCCACCGACGCCTGCGCACGGGCCAACGCTAGTCACCGGCACCGTCCGAGCGGGCGGTAATCCCCGAAAACAAGGCTTCCGACCGCCCGGACAAAAGTGACCCTTGCCACAGTCGGTACGTGGGCGTACCGTGCTGATGGTACGCAGATGTACCACGCTGGGAGGTGCCGCATGACCACGGTGAAATTGCCCGACGGACCGACTACTCCGGCTCTGTTTCAGGCCGTGGAGGTGATAGCGGGCCGTACCCGCGCCTGGCGCAGACTGCACGATCGCTATGGCTCGGCATTCACCGTCTACCTACCCAGGTTCGGCCGGATGGTGGTGCTATCCGATCCGGCCGAGGTGAAGGCGCTGTTCACCGCGAGCTCCGATATCGCCGACAATGTCGATGTCAATCTCGGCCAGTTCCTCGGTCCCGGCTCGCTGTTCTCACTGCAGGGCGCCGAACATCGCAAGCAGCGCAAACTGCTCACCCCGCCGTTCCACGGCCGCCGTCTCGCCGTATACGAGGCGCTGATCGAGGAGGAGACGGTCCGCGAACTGGCGACCTGGCCGCAGGGCCAGGAGTTCGCCACGATGGATTCGATGATGCGGATCACCCTGAATGTGATCCTGCGTGCCGTATTCGGCGCCGAGGGCAGGGAATTCGACGAGTTGCGCGAATTGCTGCCCAAACTGGTGCTGGTCGGCTCGGCACTGGCCGCGCTGCCGGTGCCACGAAAGTTCCTGGGGCGCTTCGGACCTTGGGCCCGCTTCACCGCGCACCGCCGCCACTACGACGAAATCGTCGGCCGCCTCATCGACCGCGCCGCCGCCGACGAACACCTCGCCGACCGCGACGACGTGCTCGCAATGATGCTGCAGGCCCGCTACGACGACGGCACCGCGATGACCCACAGCGAAATCGCCGACGAACTGCTGACCCTGCTCACCGCGGGGCACGAGACCACCGCGACCACACTCTCCTGGACCATCGAGCGGTTGCGCCGCCACCCGGAAGTGCTGGCCCGCTTGGTCGCCGAGGTGGACGAGGGTGGTTCGGCACTGCGCGAGGCCACCCTGCTCGAGGTGCAGCGAGTCCGGCCGGTGATCGATGCGACGGCCCGCAAGATCCGTGCGGAGTCCATGCAGCTGGGGCGGTGGACGCTGCCCAAGGGACAGAATGTGCTGGTCTCCATCCGGCTCGTGCACGATAACGAGGAGCTGTTCCCCAACGCCCGCGCCTTCGACCCGGACCGCTTCGTCGGGGTCCGGCCCGGCACCTTCAGCTGGATCCCGTTCGGCGGCGGCGCGCGGCGTTGCATCGGCGCGGCATTCGCCACCATGGAGATGAATGTCGTATTGCGCACGCTGCTCAGGGATTTCACGCTCGCACCGACCGATGCGCCGGACGAGCGGACACACTTCCGCGGTGTCGCGCTAGTGCCCGCCAAGAAGGGCCGCGCCGTGGTGTACCGCCGCGCGTCCGTGCCGACCGCCATCGCGGCGCGCACCGAGCAGGTGACGGCGTGACCGAACAATTCGCCGATGTGGGCCGCGGGGTCACCCTCGCCTACGAGCGCCTCGGCAGCGGCGGCACGCCACTGCTGCTCATCGCGGGGCTCGGTCAGCAACTGCACGATTGGCCCGACGGATTGTGCGATCTGCTCGTCGCACGCGGCTATGACGTCATCCGATTCGACAATCGCGATGTCGGCAAGTCGACGCACTTCGGCTTCTCGCCACCGGGTCCGCTCGATTTCCTCCGAAAGCGCTGGCACACAGAGCAATACGATCTCAACGATATGGCCGCCGATACGGTAGGTCTGATCGATGCGCTCGAGCTGGGCTCGGTCCATCTGGTCGGCATGTCACTCGGCGGGATGATCGCGCAGACCGTCGCCGCCCGCTATCCGGACCGCGTCGCCTCGCTGACCTCGATCATGTCGACCACGGGTGCGGCAAGGGTGGGACGACCGGCCCTGTCGACCTGGCGGCTGATGTTCGGCCGACCGGCACGCAACCGCACCGAGCACATCGATCGCTCGGTGCGCATGTATCGGCACATCCGCTCGCACGGCTATCCGTTCGACGAATCCGCGGTGCGCAACGCCGCGGCGACGACCTGGGATCGCGATCCGCATCCAGCGCCAGGGGTTGGCCGTCAACTGGCGGGCATCCTCAAATCCGGTGACCGGACAACCCAACTCGGCACTGTCGTCGCCCCTACCCTGATCCTGCACGGTGACCGCGACCTGATGGTGAACCCGACCGGCGGCACGGTCACCGCGCGCGCCATTACCGGCGCGCGCCTGCACACCCTGCCCGGCATGGGCCACGATCTGCCCGTCGGCGTCCGGCCGACGCTCAGCGACCTCATCGACACCCATATTCGCACCGCCAGGAGCACCGATGCCCCGCACCGCTAGGCCGCTGTCCGGCCGTCCCGCCATGATCACCGGCGCCGCCTCCGGCATCGGCCGCAGTCTCGCCCAATTGCTTTCCCGCCGTGGGTCACCGGTGGCGATCGCCGATATCGATGCGACCGGATTGAAGCAGACGGCCTCGTCGCTGCCTGGTCCGGTGCTGACTCGGGTCCTCGATGTGCGCGATGCCGCCGATCAATTGGCCTTCGCCGCAGAGGTGCGCGAATGGCTGACCGAGCCGCTGGCGGCGGTATTCAATAATGCCGGTGTCGCGGTGTCATCGTCGGTGCTCGACGCGGTACCCGAAGACGATGAATGGCTGCGGCAGATCAACTTCGATGGTGTCGTCAATGGCACCCGCGCATTTCTGCCCATTCTGGTCGAACAGGATCAGGGCGTCATCGTGAATACCTCGAGCGTATTCGGATTGGTCGGCATGCCATACCAAAGTGCCTATTGTTCAGCGAAATTCGCGGTGCGCGGCTTCACCGATGCATTGCGCCAAGAGCTTCGGGGCACCGGAGTATCCGCGGTGAATGTGCATCCGGGCGGAATCACCACCAATATCGCGCGCAATGCCAGGGTCCGCAAGGATCCCGAGGGCCGCGGTCGCTCGCACGAACAGATGGCGGCCGAATTCGAAGCGCTCACCTTGACGTCACCGGATAAGGCGGCCGAAATCATCTGTCGCGGAGTGGAACGCGGGAAGTCCCGCATCCTGGTCGGGCCGGACGCCTACATATTCGACGCACTCGCACGCGTGACCCCGACCCACTACTACGACATATTCACGGTGCTGGAGCGGCGGCTGCGCGCCCGGGCCGAGGTGGGAGCGACGGCATGAGGAATTCGATGAGGGGTCCCGGCCCGGCGGCGGGTCGGCCCGAGCATTTCGATGTGCTGATCGTCGGCGCCGGCCTCTCGGGCATCGGTGCGGCACACCATCTGCAGACCGCGTTTCCGGGGCGCAGCTACGCAATTCTGGAGGCGCGCACGACAATCGGGGGCACCTGGGATCTGTTCCGCTATCCCGGGGTGCGATCGGATTCCGATATGCACACTCTCGGTTACCGTTTCCGCCCGTGGACGCAGGCCGCAGCCATCGCCGACGGACAGTCGATCCTGGACTACATTCGCGATACCGCAGCCGATGCCGGAATCGATCGGCGAATCCGATTCGGGCACAAGGTCATCGGTGCCTCCTGGTCGACGGCCGAGGCGCGCTGGACGCTGACCGTCGAATGCGACGGCACCACCTCGACGCTCACCTGCGGCTTCCTCTACGCCTGCAGCGGCTACTACCGCTACGACCAGGGCTACACCCCCGACTTCCCCGGAATCGATGATTTCCGAGGGCAACTGGTGCATCCGCAGCAATGGCCCACCGACCTGGACTACGAGGGCAAGCGCGTCGTCGTGATAGGCAGTGGGGCCACGGCGGTGACGCTCGTGCCCGCCATGGCCGAGAAAGCGGCGCAGGTGACCATGCTGCAACGCTCGCCCAGCTACATCATGTCCATACCCACCGAGGACGCGGTGGCCATCCGGCTGCGCGAACGGCTCGGACCACGCCGGGCCTATACGATTACCCGCTGGAAGAACGTGCTCATCAGCACCCTCATCTACCAGCTGAGCCAGCGACGTCCCCGGATGATCCGCAATCTCATCCGCAAGCAGAATGCCGCGCAACTGCCCACCGACTACGAGGTGGACGTCCACTTCAAGCCGACCTACAACCCATGGGATCAACGGCTGTGCCTGGTACCGGACGGGAATCTGTTCGGCGCGATCCGGGCCGGTCGCGCCGCGGTGGTGACCGATCGCATCGACCGGTTCACCGCCGAGGGCCTGCGCTTGAGCTCCGGCGCCGACCTGCCGGCCGATATCGTGGTGACGGCGACCGGTCTGCAATTGCTGGCCTTCGGCGGAATCGAGTTCACCGTCGACGGCCGGACGATCGCACTGCCCGAGACCATGGCCTATAAGGGCATGATGCTCAGCGGTGTCCCCAATTTCGCGTTCACCATCGGCTATACCAATGCGTCCTGGACGTTGAAGGCGGATCTGGTCGGCGAATTCGTCTGCCGACTGCTGCGGCATATGGATGCCAATGGCTACGACCAGTGCGTGCCATGGCCCGATCCGGATATCGAGACGGCACCGCTGTTGGACTTCCAGTCCGGATATGTCCAGCGCTCCATCGACCGGTTCCCGCGGGCGGGTTCGCGGCGACCCTGGCGGTTGGGCATGAACTACGCCCACGATGTGCTCGCACTGCGCCATGGGCGAATCGAGGACGGCACCATCCGATTCGCGAACCGAACCGCACTCGGCGAGCCGGTTCCGGTGCGCGTGAGGTCATGATCGCCGTGGCGGCGGGGCGCACTAACCTGATCGTCGTGACCCGTGCCGAGCCCGCCGCCAGCATCGCCGCCGAGGCCACGCCGGAATCCGCCTTCCGGCGTCGACTTCTCGACGCGATGGCCGACGCCGTGCGCGACCGCGGCTACCGCGAGACGACCGTGGCCGATGTGGTCCGCAACGCGCGCACCTCCCGCCGCACCTTCTACGAACACTTCGACAGCAAACAGGACTGTTTCATCGCGCTGCTGGCCGAGCGCAATAGCGAGACCATCCAGCAGATCTACGATGCGGTCGACGCCAGCGCGCCATGGCGTACCCAGGTCCGGCAGGCCATCGAGGCCTGGATCGGCGCCTCGCAACAGGATCCAACGATCACCCTGGCCTGGATCCGCGACATCCCCGCCCTCGGCGAGGCCGCCCGTCAGGTGCAGCACGACGCGGGCGAGGCCTTTATCAATCTCATCCAAAGCCTCACCGCCACACCAGGGTTCGAGGCCCCCGGACTGCACCCGCTGACCCGTCAGATGGCCACCATCCTCTATGGCGGCTACCGCGAACTCATCGCATCCACCGTGGAGGAGGGCCGGGATATCAACGAGATCATCGACGTCGCCGTCGATACCGCTATCGCCCTCGTCGGCCCCCGCTACGAGCCGCGGCGCTAGTCCTTCACCGCGGTGAACTGGGCCAGCGCGCCATTGCACACCAGTTCCACTTCCCGCAGCCCTGCCGCGGCGATCCAGCTCGACAGATCGGCGGCGGTGCCGGACGGACCGAATACCCCGATCGCCCGCATCACTTGCATATGCAGGTCGAAGCGCCGCCGGACACCGCGCACCACACAACTGCCCACCAGCCGTCCCCCCGGCGCGAGCACCCGTGCGAGCGCGGCGACCGCAGCGGCCGGATCCGGCATGCAGTGCAGGCCAGCGAAGGTCACCACCAGATCGAACTCGCCGGTAGGGAAGGGCAGGTCGACCACGTCCGCACGCACGTAGTCGATACCGGACACCCCGGCACGGTCGGCCGCGCGGCGCGCCGCCGCCAACTGGTCGTCGGAAATGTCGGCCGCCACGTAGCGGATCTGGTGCCCCGGTCGCAGACGGCGCAGTGTCACCCCGCCGCCGACCGGCAGATCCAGTACCGCGGAGCCCTCCGGCAGCTCGTTGACGATGTCCATCGCCGCGTACATCCGGCGGGTGTCGCAGCCCCAGAGCACCTGTCCGGCAGGCCGGGCCACCTGCGGATGATCCAGGACGAAGTCGTACACCGGGGCACCGAGGCTCCCCCATGTTCGGCTCTGCCACACTTCACGGACATCGGGCACGGCTGTCTCCTCTTCGCGCGGTGGGAGTCCAGGCTAGGCCGGTGCTCATCGACGCGCCAAGAGCTACTGGACGCGATCGCCGCCGATCGCGCCGCTCACAGCGCCATAGATGTCGTGGCCCAATGGCGCACATCGCCATGAGATCCGGCGTGGTCCGGGCAGCGACAGCTCACCTACCGCCGCCGCACCAGTGCGGGGTATACCCGGTGGACCGATTCACCAATTTCAGCGACAAACGACATAATCGCAATGCAACTATTATTTGTTAACAACTTGGCGGAATTTATACGGATTTGCACGTCGCAACATTGCGATTTCATCGACTTATATACGCGATGTAAAATCGTCGGAGTCAGGGCTTTTGGTCATGAGATGCAGGGTCGAAGGTCCCTGCGCGGCACAGCGTTTACATTCGGCCAGCTGGTGCATCGCAACGCTCTCGAGGGGGAACCAAGATCACCGACCACCCCCTTCCGAATTCGCCGATAATTTCGCGGTGCGGACCGCTGAAACGGGGGTATACATCCGCGAACTATCCGGCTTAGACTGGCCGTGGTCGGGATAGAGGAAAGTTCAATGACCGTTTCGCCGACACAGCTCCGTCCCGGCCAGGGATCGAGCGGAGATACCGAGCCGGACGCGTCAGTAATAGGGCAGGTGCCGCTGTCTGCCGGGCAGCGGGGGTTATGGCTGGCGCAGAAATTGAGTCCGGATGTGCCGATATCAGAGGCACAGTATGTCGAGTTGCGTGGCGATCTCGACGTCGATCTGCTGCGCGAAGCCTCGATTCGGGCAGGCCGCGAGTTCCAGTCCGGATACCTACGGCTGGTAGAGGTCGACGGCGAGCCGTACCAGGTGTTCGACCCGTCGCTCGAGTCGCCGGCGCCGGTGATAGACGTGCGTGGCGAACCGGATCCCGTCGCGGCTGGCTTGGAGTGGATGCGTCGGGAGTACACCAGGCCGCTCGACATGACGCGGGACCGGTTGTTCGGATCGGCGGTTGTGTGGGTGGGGGACCGGCATTACCTGCTGTACACCCGAATCCACCACGTCGCGATGGACGGCTATGCCGGAATGATGACCCTGAACCGCATAGCGGCGCTGTACACGGCGGCGGTGCAGGGCCGGACGGCGGAGCCGAACCGGGCCGCGGACGTGCGCACGTTATACGAGGCCGACCGCAGCTACCGGGAGTCGAAGCGGTTCGCCGACGACCAGGAATATTGGCTGAACAAGCTCGCCGACGCCGGGGACGTGTCCAGTCTGGTCGATGGGCACGCACCCGCGCGCGCGAACAGTGCGGTTGCAACCGCCGAACTTTCGCCGCTGATGGTGCAGCGGATCGAGCATGCCGCGGAAGTGTGGAACGCGAGCCCGGCCGCGGTGGTGATCGCCGCATTCGGCTGCTATCTGGCGCGGATGACCGGCCGCGACAACGTCATGGTCAATATTCCCGTATCGGGTCGCACGAACGCGGTACTGCGACGGTCCGGCGGGGTCTTCGTCAATGTCGCTCCCCTTCCGCTCATGCTGGATCGGGACGATACCGTGGCGACACTGACGCGGCGGGTGCAGTCCGATCTGGTGGGGGCGTTGCGGCACCAGCGGTGCGGCCTGACCGACATTCGTGCCGCCGCCGGACACCACGGCGGACTGCGGCGTTTCGCCGGCCCGGTGGTGAATGTCATGTTCTTCCACCAGGAGATCCGGTTGGGTTCGGTGACCGGGGAGTTCCATATCCTCAGTTCGGGGCCGGTCGACGATCTGCTGGTCGACCTGTATCAAACCGGGGAGCCGCCGCGGACGATCCTGCACTTGCTGGCCAATCCCAACCTCTATACCGACTCCGAACTCTCGGCGCATTGCACGAGGTTCATGGAGTTTCTCGATGCGTTCGCCGCCGCGCCGGACACTGCGCTCGACCAGGTTCACCCCGAAAGCGCCCGTGACGGCGCCCGGATCAAGCGCCGCCGCGAGAACCTGGCGTTCTGGCGGGCCACGCTCGCGAACCTGCCCGAGGAGCTTCGTCTGCCGGTCGATCGGCCGCGGTCAGCGGTACCGTCGAATCGAGGCGCCACCGCAAGCTACCCCTTGCGTGCCGATCTGGTTCCGGCATTGGAACAATGTGCGCGGCAGCATAGTTCGTCGCTGTTCACGGCGATCCATGGCACGTTGGCGGTACTGCTCGCCCGGTTGAGCGGCACCACCGACATTCCGATCGGTACACCGACCAACGGGCGCGCTACGGCCGCGCTCGACGGTGTCGCCGACTTCGCCGACACCGTGGTGCTGCGGACCGAGATCGATCCCGCTGAATCGTTCACCGAACTACTCGGCCGGATCGAACAAGCCGATGTGGACGCCTTCGAACATGCCGATGTTCCGTTCGAGCAGGTGGTGGACGATCTCGTTCCGCAGCGGCGTCAGTCCCGGCATTCCCTGGTTCAGGTGATGTTGGCGTTGCGGAATCAGGAGCCGGTGGGGTCGGCCCTGTCCGATTTCGAGCCGCCGGTGGTCGACCCGAGCGATCAAACGCCTGGATTCGATCTGCGATTCATCCTGTCGGAAGATCATGACGGCGGCGATATGACCGTCGCGGTCACCTACGCCACCGACCTGTTCGACGCCACGACCATCGATTCTCTTGCCCACCGGTGGATTCGGATACTCGAATCGATAGCCACCGATCCAACCGTTCCGGTCGGGGCGATCGATGTGCTCGAGCCTGCCGAACGAGCCGATCTGCTGACCCGCTCCGGCGCGCCCTCGGCACCGCCGACCACGCTGCCCGATTTGCTGTCGGCAGCAGTCGCGTTCGATCCCGACGCCACCGCGATCGCGTGCGATGGACGACAGCTGAGTTATCGGGAACTGGACGAACGCTCCAACCGGTTGGCGCGGCAGCTCATCCGACGTGGCATCGGACCGGAAGACGTTGTCGCGATCAGCATCCCACGTTCCGCGGAGTCGATGCTCGCGGTCTGGGCCGTCGCGAAATCGGGGGCCGCCTTCCTGCCGATCGACCCGACCTATCCGGCCGAGCGCATCACCCACATGATGACCGATTCGAACGCGGCCATCGGTCTGACCATGCCAGCCGTATGCCCACAATTGCCCGACAATATGGACTGGCTGATATCGGACGAACTCGACACGTCCGGCGAGCAGCCCAACACCGATGATCGTCCGATTACCGACAGCGATCGGGTTCGTCCGTTGCGGATCGACGATATCGCCTACGTCATCTACACCTCCGGATCGACCGGACGACCCAAGGGTGTCGCGGTCACCCACCGCGGACTCGGCAACTGCGCCGCGGAACACCGGGTTGCCATGGGCATCGAATCCGGTTCCCGCACGCTACATCTGGCGTCACCCAGCTTCGATGTATCAGTGCTCGAGTTGCTGCTGCCGTTGGCGGCCGGTGCGGCCATGGTCATCGCACCCAACGACGTCTACGGCGGTGATGAACTCGCCGCACTGCTCGACCGCGAACACATCAGCCACCTCCTCATCACACCTTCAGTACTATCCACCATCGATCACACCCGTTGGCCGCTGCCAGATCTGAAGTATCTGATGGTCGGCGGCGAGGACTACGGCAGCGAATTGGTCGAACGCTGGGGCGGCGACCGCGTCGTGCTCAACGAATACGGGCCAACCGAGACCACCATCTCCGCGACGCTGAGCGCCCCGTTGGCAGTTGGTGAGTTGGTCACGATCGGTAGGCCGATATCCGGTGCCTCGGCATGGGTGTTGGATCAGCGGCTGCAACCGGTTCCGGTTGGGGTGGCCGGTGAGTTGTATGTCGCGGGTGATCTGCTCGCCCGTGGATACCACCACCGAGCAGACGTGACAGCCGAACGATTTGTGGCCTGCCCATGGCTACCCGGCCAACGCATGTACCGCACCGGCGACGTCGTCCGCTGGACCACCAACGGAACCATCCAACACCTGGGCCGCTCCGACTTCCAGGTAAAAATCCGCGGCCTCCGCATCGAACTCGGCGAAGTCGACACCACACTCACCACCCACGAAACCGTCGCTTACGCCACCACCATCGGCCACCACAACGGCACCGGAACCCAAACACTGGTCTCCTATGTCGTCGCCCCACCCGACCACACGATCGACGCCACGACACTGACCGACTACCTGAGCGACCGGTTGCCGTCGTACATGGTGCCTTCCTCGATCATGGTGCTCGACCGTATCCCACTGACGCCGGTGGGCAAACTCGACCGAAAAGCACTACCGAGACCGGTTTTCACCGACACCAAACCGTTCCGAGCACCCCGCACAGCGACCGAACACACGGTCGCGCGAGCGTTCATCGATGTATTGGGTATCGACAGGATCGGTCTCGATGATTCGTTCTTCGCCTTGGGCGGCGACAGTTTGGTCGCGACCCGCGTCGC